>JAYTOR010000217.1:0-7422 GCA_043747685.1 Actinomycetota bacterium | reverse complement strand
GGTGGCCGTCGCCGCCGTCGCCGGGGCGGTCGTCTTCTTCGTTGCTGCGGCGGTTGTCGCCGCAGCAACGGTCGTTGTCGGTGCTGCCACCTTCGCGGTGCTGCTGCACGAGGCAGCGGTGAGCGACAGCGTTGCTGCGACGACAGACAGTGCGTGAGCGCGTTTCATTTGTGTTGACTCCATGATCTCGTTCGACGTCACCGACCTGACGACTGAATTCAAATCTACATCACGTCTGGATCGTCAAAACGGTTCGACGATCGAGCGGAGGACGGTTCAGTCTCCGGCGGTGGGAATCGGCTCGACCCCGCCGAATCCCAGCGTTGGCGCTGTTTCCAACGATTCGACGCCGTCTTCGGACGACCCGCCGTCGCCCATGTGTACCGAAGCGCGCTCCGGCAGGAAGCGGTAGACGAGCAACGAAGCGGTTGCGGCGACGATCGCTCCGATCGTCACTGCCAGATGGATGCCGTCGAGAAAGGCGAGGTTGGCTCCCCTGATGAGTGCTGTTCCGGCAGCGGTCGGCAACGACTTGGCCGTCTGGATCGCGCCCGTCAGCGATGCTTCGGCTGCCACCCGGGCCGCCGGATCGAGGCTGGTCGTCAGTCCGCTCAGCTTCGACGAGAATTGCGAGGCGGCGATACTGCCGAGAATCGCCACGCCGAGCGATGACCCCAGTTCACGCGTTGCGTCGTTCATCGCCGAACCGGCACCGGCACGCCGCTGGGGGACGGCGGACATGATCGAGGCGGTCATCGGCGACATGCTCAACGCCATCCCCGGGAAGAAGACGATGAAGCAGGAGATCAGATACAGGTACGACGTGTCGATCGCCAGTCCTCGGAACATCACGAGCCCAATGGCAACCATCGCCATCCCACTCGAGACCGTCTTCTTCGTGCCGAAGCGGGCCGTGAATTTCGGCGTCGACGGGGCGACGGCCATCATGATGACGCCGACGGGCGCAAGTCGCAGTGCCGCCACCAGCGCGCTATAGCCGAGCGTCAACTGCAGGTACTGGGTGATCAGGAAGAACAAGCCGTACATCGACAGGAACAACAGGATCATGCCGCCGGTCGCTGTGCTGAAGGCGGGATTGCGGAAGAACGACATGTCGAGCATCGGCTCCTCGACGTGCATTTCCCAGAACACGAAGCCGACGAGGACGCCAGCGGCGATGGCAAAGGTGACGAGCGTCGTCGGACTCGCCCAGCCGTGTTCCGGTGCCTGGATCAGGCCGTAGACGAGTGCGCTGATGCCGACGATCGACAGTGCCGCTCCGCCTGGATCGATCTGACCCTGCTCGGGATCCCTGGAGCTCGGCACGAAGAAGTGCCCGGTGACGAGTGCAAGGACGATGATCGGGACATTGACGAGGAACACGGAGCCGTACCAGAAATGGCCGAGCAGCCAGCCGCTGACAAGTGGCCCGAAGGCACCGCCTCCGCCTGACGTGCCTGCCCAGATGGCGATCGCCTTCGCCCGTTCCTTCGGCGGGAAGACGTTCACGAGAATCGACAGTGTCGACGGCATGATCAGCGCGCCGCCGACGCCCATGATCGCTCGACAGCCGATCAGTTCCCACATCTGGCTCGACGCCGATGCGAGCGCTGCACCTGCGAGGAAGACGATGAGTCCGGCCTGCAGCGCACCCTTACGACCGAAACGATCACCGAGCGCGCCGGTCGTGAAGAGCAGTCCGGCGAAGACGAGTGAGTAGATGGCGACGACCCATTCCAGCTGTGAACTGGTGGCAGCAAGGTCACGTGACAACGTCGGGATGGCGACGTTGAGGCTGGAGTTACCGATGCTGACGATCAGCAGGCTGAGGCACAGGACAGCAAGCGTGTACCAGCGACGATCATGAGCGAGCTGATCGAATGGCTCTGCCGATCCGCTTCCGTGCTCCATGATCCCTCCCGTGGGTAAGCGCCGCTCCAATCTATGGGAGCGTCCCAAGATCCCGAGAGGTGGGCACTGGCAGATGTGTCACGTCGACCGTGCCG
Source organism: Actinomycetota bacterium (assembly GCA_043747685.1). Taxonomy (GTDB): domain Bacteria; phylum Actinomycetota; class Acidimicrobiia; order Acidimicrobiales; family Ilumatobacteraceae; genus JANXUF01. Next base: position 5,416 of record JAYTOR010000217.1, on the reverse strand, counting down.
TTCCCGCTCCACTCCCGTCGTATCATGCCCGTCGTGTCAGATGCATGGTTCGCATGATCGTCGTCGCTGGTGAGGCGTTGGTGGATTTACTCGTCCTCGAGGACGGGTCGGTCACGGCGGCCTTCGGTGGTGGCCCGTTCAATGCCGCCAGAACCGTCGCCAGGCTCGGTCATCGATGTCGCTTCGTCGGACGCCTCTCGATCGATCGTTTCGGCACCGGATTGCGCGCCGCACTCGTCGCTGACGGCGTCGAACCCGGGGTTCTCGAACGGTGCAACGAGCCGACGACCCTGGCTGCTGCCGAGCTGGACGACGGCGGATCGGCGTCGTACCGCTTCTATCTCGAAGGGACGTCGGCGCCGTCGTTGTTACCGGAGCACATCCGCCCCGACGCTGCGTTCGACCCGCCACTCGACCCCGCATTCGACCCCGCCGAAGCGGAGCACGTCGATGCTGTGCACGTCGGTTCACTCGGACTCGTGCTCGAACCGATGGCGTCGACGCTCCTCGAATGGGTGCGCAAGCGGTGCGCCGATGGGCTGGTGATGATCGACCTCAACTGCCGCCCGCTCGCCGTCGCCGACCACGATCACTATCGGCGGATGTTGATCGCCTTCGCCGGGGCGGCGCACGTCGTCAAGGCAAGCACAGAGGATCTCGAGTTCCTGTTCCCCGGCGATGATCCCGAACTCGCCGCAGCGCGGGTGCTCGGCATCGGTGCAACGGTGGTGCTGTTGACGGACGGCAGCAGCCCGGTTCGAGTCATCGGGGCTGGAGGGATTCGTTCCGTCGCGGTGGAGTCGGTCGAGGTCGTCGACACGGTCGGCGCCGGCGATACGTTCGGCGCCGGATTCCTGACGTGGTGGGTGGACGGCGGACGCGGCCGAGGCGAACTCGATGACCTCGACACGCTGGCGAGGGCGGCGACGATCGGTGCCGCAGTGTCGGCGATCACCTGCAGCCGCGTCGGTGCCGACCCGCCGCGTCGGGCTGAACTCGCCGACTGGTGAGCGGGGTGGGCCAGTCAGGCGCACTGAGTCGCGCCGGCGGTGTCGTTGTAGCATCCTGAGTGCTGCCCGCTATCGGCAGCCGATTGGGGGATCGACATGCGCATCACCGTGTTGGGAGCAGGTTCGTGGGGCACGACCGTCGCCTCGCTCGTCGCCAAACGGCATGCCACCACTCTGTGGGCGCGCAGTCCTTCGGTTGCCTTGGAGATCAACGAGAACGCCACGAACGAGTCGTATCTCAGCGGGTTCTCCCTGCCCCGGGAACTCACGGCCACCCCCGATCTCGAGCAGTCCGTCGCTTCTGCGCAGTTGCTGGTCGTCGCCGTCCCGTCGCACGCCTTCCGCCACACGCTCGAGGAGGTCAAGGCGCACATCCATCCGTGGATACCGGTCGTCAGCCTCACCAAGGGCTTCGAGCAGGGTTCGCTGCTGCGCATGACGCAAGTCATCGGCGACGTCCTTCCGGGGCATCCGGCCGTTGCGTTGACGGGCCCGAATATCGCCAGGGAAATCATGGAGGGCAGCGCCGCCGCCAGCGTCATCGCCACCCCGGACCTCGCTGTCGCCTCCGCTGTCCAACAGGTGCTCGGCCGCGGGCTGTTCCGTCTGTACACCAATCACGACGTGGTCGGCTGCGAGGTCGGCGGCGCGCTGAAGAACGTCGTTGCCATCGCCTGCGGGATCGCCCAGGGCCTGTCGGTCGGCGACAACACGCGTGCAGCGGTGATGACCCGCGGGCTTGCAGAACTCACCAGGCTCGGCCAGGCGATGGGCGGCGAGGCACCGACGTTCGCCGGGCTCGCCGGTATGGGTGATCTCATCGCCACCTGCGTCAGCCCCCACAGCCGCAACCGTCACGTCGGCGAGCAACTCGGACGTGGCCGACCGCTCGCCGAGATCATGGGGGAGATGACGATGGTCGCCGAAGGTATTTCCGCCGCCAAGACGGCCTACGCGCTTGCCGAGCGCTATCAGGTCGAGATGCCGGTGTGCTCGGAGATCTACCGGGTCGTGACCGGAGAGGCAAGCGCCTCGCAGACCTACCGCGGCCTGCGCCTGCCGGCAGGGCACGAATCCCTCCCCGGCTGAGCCGAGCTGGCACCCTCAGCTCCCGGGTGTTTGCGCTGCACCCGAGTGACGCGGCGACGCCTACGGGTGCGGTGGCACTCGGGGGTGCGGTGATCCACGTCGCATCGCTCCGTCGGACCGCTCAATGAGGTGCTGACTAGGGTTCGCGATGTGAGCGCCAAGAGACCGAGTGTTGCCATTGCCCGCCCGACCACAACGAGGATCGCACCGCTGCCGGCTGCGGAACGGACCGAGTGGCAGACAGAACTGCTGACCGGCATCGGACTCGGCGGACCGACCGTGAACATCTTCGAAACGCTGGTCCGTCATCCCGGGCTGTTCGCCAAGTGGATGCCGTTCGGCGGCAAATTGCTCAACGGCAAGCTTCCCGCCCGAGATCGCGAGATCCTGATCCTGCGGACCGGCTGGCGATGCCAGAGCGAGTACGAGTGGGCGCAACACGTCGTCATCGGTCGCCGGTCAGGTCTGAGCGACGACGAGATCGAGCGCATCACCTTCGGAGAATCGGCGATGGGTTGGGACGCCTTCGATGCGATGTTGATCCGTGCCGCCGACGAACTGCACGACGATGCCTGCCTCAGCGCTGCGACGTGGGCCGGTCTCGGCGAGCGCTACGACGATCAGCAGATGCTCGAAGTGACGATGGTCGTCGGCCACTACCACCTCGTGTCGTTCACCCTCAACTCGCTCGGTATCCAGCTCGAAGACGGCGTGAGCGGCTTCCCCTCGTGAGCGGGTTTTCGGCGTGAGCCGCCTCGACGGAGCAGTGATCCTCGTCGTCGGCGCCGGCTCGCAGCCCTCCCCTGACCCCGATGCGCCAATCGGCAACGGCCGGGCCATCGCCATCGCCTGCGCGCGTGAGGGTGCTCGTGTGATCTGCGCCGACCGGGACGAGCGCGCAGCGACGGCAACGTCCGAGATGATCGTCGCCGACGGTGGCACGGCATCGGTCGTCGTCGCCGATGTCAGCGACGAGGCCGATTGCGAGGCGATGATCCACTCGATCGATGGTCTCACCGGGATCGTCTGCAACGCCGGCATCGGGCGTGGTAGCGGCGGACTCGAAGGCACGAAACCCGCCGACTGGGATGCGACGCTCGCGGTCAACCTGCGCGGGCCATTCCTCGTCGCCCGTCTCGCCGTTCCCGTACTTGCCGTGGGTGGCTCGATCGTCTTCATCGGCTCGATCGCCGGTCTGCAACCGGGCAGCCGCATGCCGGCATACGACGCTTCGAAGGCCGGCCTCATCGGCCTCTGCCGTCATGTCGCCTTGGAAGGTGCACGTAAGGGAATTCGTGCCAACGTGCTCGCACCCGGTCTGATCGATACACCACTCGGGCGGTCGGCGACGGCTGGCCGCCCATCACGGGCGAAGACGCCGGTGCCCCTCGGGCGTCAAGGCACCGCGTGGGAGGTTGCCGCCGCAGCCGTCTTCCTGCTGTCGAACGACGCGTCCTACATCACCGGCCACACCCTCACCGTCGACGGAGGCCTCAGCCTCATCTGACGTGGCAGCTGCTCCGGACCGTCGCCGACCGCGCCTTCGTCCCTGCGCCTTCGTTTCCCGACCCGTGTCACCGGTGCTCGCAGGATCTGCGATTTCTCGTGACCCGGGCGACTCGCGTCGCTTGCGCTGCTCGTCAGCAGTGGCGGTTTCGACGCCAGGCGGTGCTCGTAGACTCCGTCCATGGCGACCGATGTGGATACCGACCTGGCCGACGAACTCAGCGGCCTCGATGCTGCCACGGTGTTGCAGCAGCTCGAACCGCATCGGCGGGAACTGACCGGCTACTGCTACCGGGTACTCGGTTCGAGTTTCGAGGCCGAGGATGCCGTGCAGGAGACGATGGTGCGCGCGTGGAAGGCGAGCGATCGATTCGAAGGCCGTTCGAGCGTCCGTTCGTGGCTCTATCGGATCGCCACCAACGTCTGCCTCGACATGCTCCGTGGTCCGCAGCGTCGTGCCAGGCCGATGGACCTCGGTCCGGCATCGCGTGCCGATGTCGCCGTGCTGGCGACGCGACCAGAGCACGCCTGGGTGACGCCTGTTGCCGATGCAGCCGTCCTCCCGACCGACAGCGATCCCGCGACGCTTGCGGCCATGCGTGAGTCGATTCGTCTGGCATTCGTCGCCGCACTCCAGTATCTGCCGCCTCGTCAACGGGTTGTCCTGATCCTTCGTGAGGTGCTCAGTTGGCAGGCCAGCGAGGTCGCCCATCTTCTGGAGACCAGTGTCGCTTCGGTGAACAGCGCGCTGCAGCGGGCTCGGGCGACCCTCGCAGAACACCCGTACGAGGACGAGATCGACGAGGTCGATGACGACCAGGCAGCGCTACTCGCCAACTATGTCGACGCCTTCGAGCGCTACGACATCGAGCGGCTCGTCGCCCTGCTTCACGAGGACGCCATCATGTCGATGCCTCCATTCGACCTCTGGCTCAGTGGGCCGGTCGACATTGGCAGGTGGTTCCTCGGGACGGGCATCGAATGCAAAGGCTCCCGTCTCGTTGCCACCGCCGCCAACGGTTGTGCCGCATTCGGGTCATACCGCCTCGATCCGAATGGGGGTTGGGCGCCGTGGTCACTCCAGGTGCTCGAGTCGGATGGCGAGCGCATCACCGGCCATCACAACTTCCTCGACACCAGCCTCTTCGCCCAATTCGGGCTGCCACTGCACCTCGACTGAGGCCAGCCGGTCGCCGTCGCACGACGTTCTTCGGTCCGTTTGCCGTCATTGTTGGCGGGTAGATGGAATCAATTCAGAGGTTCGGGTTCTGTCAGGCGCTTGGCTCTCGCTTCGAGGTAGCGCTTTTCCGGGATGCTGGTCGTGAGGCGAGAGGCGGTGCGGTAGCCCGCTCGCGCGCCGTCGAGGTCACCGCTCATCTCTAGCAGGTAGGCGCGCACGGCGTGCAGGCGATGGTGGCGGACCATGCGTTCGTCGCTGTCCAGCGGTTCCAGCATCGCCAAGCCGGCGGACGGGCCATCGACCATGGCAACGGCGACGGCTTGGTTCAGCGTCACCATCGGGTTCGGGGCGAGACCGCCGAGCAGCCCGTACAGCGCAACGATCTGGGGCCAGTCGGTGGCATCGGATGTCGGCGCCTCGGAGTGGACTGCGGCGATCGCAGCCTGCAGTTGGTAAGGCCCGAGGTGAGCAGTGGCGAGGGCGTTGGTGATCAAGGCAACGCCCTCGGCGATTGCCCGGCGATCCCATCGCGACCGGTCCTGCTTGGCGAGTGGGATCAGGGCACCATCATCCTGAGTTCGGCTCGGTCGACGCGCGTCGGTCAGCAGCATCAACGCCAGCAGCCCGGCAA
>JAYTOR010000216.1:0-8732 GCA_043747685.1 Actinomycetota bacterium | reverse complement strand
AGCAGGATGTACCGGTTGTGCAGGGGTTTCTCGGTGTGGACGGTGGTCTGCGAGGGGTCGACCTGGCGTCCGTTGACCCGGAATCCGCGCTGCTGTATGCCCCGTCTGGCGTCGCCATTCGACGTGGCAAGGCCTGTTCTCACCAGCAGCGCAACGAGGTCGCCCAGATCGGCGAGGTCAACCGTCGTCGTCGGCACCTCCGATGCAACGACGTCGAACGCCTCGATCGAGGCGATCAGCGGATCACCGCCGAAGAGCACGCCGGCGGCTTGTTCCGCGGCATCGGCGGCCGCTCGGCCGTGGACCATCGTCGTGACATCGGCCGCCAACGCCCGCTGTGCAAGCCGCTTGCCGGAATCGCCACGATGGTCGGTCATTAGATCGACGATTTCTGCGACTGGACGCAGGGTGAGTTGCAGCAGGAAGCGTTCGACGTCGTCGTCCGGCAGCTGCATCCAGTACTGACGGAACTGGTAGGGGGATGTCTTGTCCGAGTCGAGCCACAGCGCGCCCGCTACCGACTTCCCCATCTTCTGTCCGTCCGTACGCGTGAGCAATGGCCACGTCAGGCCGAACGATGCAACGCCGAGGCGCCGGCGGATCTGGTCGATTCCGGCGGTGATGTTGCCCCACTGGTCGGAGCCGCCCATCTGCATCTCGACGCCGTGGTGCTCACGGAGGTGACGAAAGTCGTTCGCCTGCAACAACATGTAGCTGAATTCCGTGAACGACAGTCCGTGCTCACTCTCGATGCGTGACTTCACCGATTCCTTGGCGAGCATCTGGTTGACAGTCATGTGCTTGCCGACATCTCGGAGGAAGTCCAGCACACTCATCGGCTCCGTCCACGTGGCGTTGTCGACCAGTTCGGCCTGCAGCGGCCCGGGGCTGAAGTCGAGCAGACGCTCGAGTTGCAGCTTGATCTTGGCGAGGTTCGCCTGCAGCGTCTCGCGGTTCAGCAGATTGCGTTCGTCCGATCGCCCACCCGGGTCACCGACCATTCCCGTCGCTCCGCCCGCCAGCGCGAACGGCTTGTGGCCGGCCAGTTGGAAGCGGCGGAGCATGACCTGGCCGACGAGATTGCCGGCGTGCAGGGAATCGGCCGTTGGGTCGAAGCCGACGTAGACGCTGATCGAACCCTTGCTGAGCCGCTCCGCCAAGGCAGTGCGGTCGGTCGAGTCGTGGATCAGACCACGGGCTTGCAGATCGTCGAGGAGGTCCATAGCGCCCAACATCGTGCCATCCAGTCATCGTCGATCCTCGATCGACATCGCTCGGTGCGACCGCCCTACACTGTGGCGATGGCGGATGCCGACGGCTTGACACTCGCCTTCCGTCAGCAGGGAGCCTGGTCGGAGACAGATGCACCGCTCTACAGACGGATCTCCGGGGTCATCGCCGAACGACCCGAACTCGTCGATCTGCTGCGTTCTGCACCGAGGGAGCAACAGTTGCCTGTCCTGCTGCTGGCGGTGATCCACGACCTGCTGCTCATCGATCCACTCCAGGAGTTGGCGCAGTACTACCCGAATCTCACGGTCTCGCCGCGGTCAAATGGTCTCGAAGCTGTGTTGCTGGCCTTCTGTAGCCGCCACGAGAGCGAGATCCGCAACCTGGTGGCGACGAAGCGAACACAGACGAACGAGGTCGGGCGCTGCTCGCTGTTCCTGCCGGCGTTGGCCTTGCTCGCCGACGAGCTCGGACCGCTTGCACACATCGACGTCGGCACCAGCGCGGGGCTCAACCTCCATCTCGAACAGTTCCACTACGAATACGAACCTGGCGGCGCTGCCGGGGGCCCCTCGACCGTGTTGCTGACTTGCGGCACGCGCGGTGACGTGCCGATACCCGCCTCGATTCCCCACTTCAGCAGCCACGTCGGGCTCGACTCCCATCCGATCGACCTCCACGACGACGAGGCCGCCCGGTGGCTGATGGCATGCGTCTGGCCGGACCAGGTCGGGCGATTCGCTCGGCTCGAGGCGGCAATCGCTGTTGCCAGGAACACCGCGGCGACCATCGTGCAGGGCGACGCCGTATCGGACTTGCAATCGACCATCGAACTGGCCGCCCCGACATCGGCCGTGTCGAATGACCCGGCGATGTCAGGTCACCCGGTGGTGACGAACTCCTGGGTGCTCAACTACCTCGACACCGACTCCCAACGCGCGTACCTCGAAACACTCGACCGCATCGGGGACGACCGGGATCTGTCGTGGGTGTATGCGGAGGCGCCTGCGCTCGTTCCAGGCATCGCTACCTCACACCTGCATGGACAGAGCGACGAACAGATCACGGTACTGACGATGGTGCGATGGAGGAACGGCGAGCGCGACGTGCGACGGCTCGGCACCGCCCACCCCCACGGCACCTGGCTCCATTGGGGCGAATGAGGTCACTCCCCGATCACTCACCCGAGTGCCGCGGCACCCGTAGCCGTCGCTTCGACACTCGGCTGCGGCCCTGACACTCGGCTGCGGCCCTGAAACGGCTCGAGCGAGCGGCTTCAGCGGCCCGTGAACTTCGCTGGACGCTTCTCCATGTAGGCGGTGACGCCTTCGACGAAATCCGTCGATCTCAACAGTGGGAGCAACTGCAGGTAGACGTGATGGACGTTCTGCTCGAAGGTCTCGGTCTCTGCCGCCCGCATCATTCGTTTGATCGCCCTCACGGCCAACGGAGCATTGTGGGCGATTTCCGCTGCCAGCGTCACAACGGCGTCTGCGAACTCGTCGGCGGGAACGACATGATTGACGAGGCCGAGCTCGAACGCCTCGCTCGCAGTGAGCGTCCTGCCGGTGAAGGCGAGCTCCGCCGCCTTGGCATAGCCGACGATCCTCGGTAGCAGCCACGTGCCGCCGCTCTCCGGCAGGATGCCGCGCTTGGCGAATCCCGAGTTGAGCTTGGCGTTCTCGGAGGCGATACGGATGTCGCAGCCGAGTGCCAGGTCGAGTCCGTAGCCGGCGGCGCCGCCGTTGAGCGCGCAGATCGTCGGCGTGTCGATCGAGTGGAGCACGGTCGGCGGGGCCGTCCTCAGATTCAACTCGGCGAGCCGCTGCGATCCGCCGTCGAGACCGCCGAGGCCACCGCTGGAGGTTTTCGACTGCGCGCCGAGGTCGAGTCCGGCGCAGAACGCCCTGCCAGCGCCCGTCAGCACGATGCAGCGAACGTCGTGGTCGGCATCGGCGTCGAGTAACCGCGCCGACAGTTCGTCGAGCATCGCCGTGGAGATGGTGTTCATCCGCTCCGGAGCGTTCAGGGTGATCGTGGCGATGTGATCGCAGACGGCGAGTTCGACTTCGGACATGGCCGCGAACGTAGCGGTTCGAGCGTCGCAAACCGAACGGGAGCGTGGAGCATGCGCCCGAAGTGCGCCGCCCGAGCGGCGGAGAGCGGAAAAACGGTTCATTGATAGGTCACCAAGGAGTACGTGTCAAGATGACCAGGGGGAATGCATATGAACGAAGTGCCGCCAACCGACTGGAATCTCGCTGACATCTTCGAGGCCGTTGCTGCGCGGGCGCCGAGACGGCCATGCCAGATCCACGGCGACCGAGTTGTCACCTGGGGCGAGATCGACCGGCGGAGCAACGCCTTGGGCGCCGATCTGCTGGCGGCCGGCCTCGGTCAACAGTCGAAACTGGCCTGCTACCTGACGAATTGCCCCGAATATCTCGAGGCAATGGTCGGTGCATTCAAGATGTCGGCTGTTCCGGTCAACACGAACTTCCGCTACGGGCCGGAGGAGATCCTCTATCTGTTCGACAATGCCGACGCCGAGGCGGTCGTATTCCACGCCGCGTTCGCGCCGTTGGTCGACGGTATCCGTGACCGCCTTCCGAAAGTGAAGCGCTGGTACGTCGTCGCCGACGAGAGCGGTGCAGGTCCTGAGTGGGCGACGTCATACGAATCGGTCGTCGCCGGCGGCGCTGACGCCGTACGCGCTCCGTGGGCGCGCAGTGGCGACGACCTGCTGCTGCTGTACACCGGCGGCACGACCGGCATGCCGAAGGGCGTGATGTGGCGCCAGGACGACCTGTTCAATGTGCTCGGTGCCGGCGGCAATGCGCTCCTCGGGGTCCCCCCGGCGACGACGGTCGGCGAAGTCGCCGAGCGCGTATCAGCCGACACGCCGACGTCGACGATGATCGTCGCCTGTCCGCTGATGCACGGGACCGGCCAGTTCTCGGCGATCAACGCGCTCGCCGTCGGGGGAGCCGTCGTGTCGCTGCAGAGCCGCGCCTTCAACGTCGCAGAACTCTTCGAGGCTGTCGAACGCGAACGGGCGACGCACCTGATCATCGTCGGTCAGGCATTCGCCGGGCCGATGCTCGAGCACCTCGACGCCCATCCCGGCCGCTATGACCTCAGCAGTCTGGTCCTCATCATCTCGTCAGGTGTGATGTGGAGCCACGACAACAAGCAAGGCCTGCTCAGCCATATCCCCCAGGTCATCCTCTTCGATTCGTACGGATCTTCCGAAGCGGTCGGTCTCGGCGGTTCGGTTTCGGCAGCCGGCACAGCGGAGGAAACGGCACGCTTCACACTCGGTCCGAACTGCGCAGTGTTCGCAGAGGACGGAACGCGAGTGCGCCCCGGCAGCGGAGAGCGTGGTGTCGTCGGCATCGGTGGTTTCATCCCCCTCGGTTACTACAAGGACGAGGCCAAGTCGACGCAGACGTTCCGCATCTACGAAGGCCGCCGCTGGAGCGTTCCCGGTGACTTCGCCGAGGTCAACGAGGACGGCAGTCTGCACCTGCTCGGGCGCGGTTCTATGTGCATCAACAGCGGAGGGGAGAAGGTGTTCCCCGAGGAGGTCGAAGAAGCACTGAAGACCCACCCCGGGGTGCGCGATGTCGTCGCCGTCGGTCTCGCCGACACACGTTTCGGCGAAGTGATCTGCGCTGTCGTCGAACCGACAGACGGCGTGACGATCGAACTCGGCGAACTCGCCGACCATGTCAAGCATTCGCTCGCCGCCTACAAGGCACCACGTCGACTCGTACTCGTCGACACCATCGCCAGGGCGGCGAACGGCAAGGTGGACTACAAACGCCTGACCGCTGTGGCCGCTGAGCGCATCGCCAGTGGAAGGGCAGGCGACATCTTCCAGATGGTCTCCGCCTGAGTCGCGGCGCGGTCTATGGCGTGCGGCTCCCGCCGGGACGTCGCCGGTCGTTGCGCTCGATGCGCTCGGCGGCGAGCTGCCAGCGCCATGGAAGGTCGACGGCCCTGGTGATCCCGATTCGCGGCGAGACGACAATGGCCCTGCCAGCGGACCGATCCGGCCAGCCATCATCGTAGATCCCGATGTCGCCGGTCAACAGCGACGTGCCATCATCGGAGCGGTCGAGACCCAACGCCTGGCAGAGCTTCCCCGGCCCGTTCGTCAGGTTGTCGGAACGCCCCCGTCTGTTGACCATCTGCTCGATACCGTCGATCGGCTCGATCGCCCGGAGTAGCACGGCGTTGGCGACACCGACCGTGCCGGTCACGACGTTGGCGCAGAAGTGCATTCCATAGGTGAAGTAGACATAGATGTGGCCGGCCGGCCCGAACATCACATCGTTACGACTCGACCGGCGCCGGTAGGCGTGGCTCGCGGCGTCGTCTGCACCGCTGTAGGCCTCGACCTCGGTGATCCGCCCAGTGCATTCCCCGACCACCAGAAGTTTGCCGATGAGGTCCGGCGCAACGACAGTGCTGTGCCGTGCGAAGAACTCCTCGGTCAGCCGTTGCCGCATCGCCTCACGCCGTATCGCCTCACGCCGTATCGCCTCACGTCGGATCGATTCGCCCGAGGTCGCTGTCGACCTGCGCCCGGAACCGCTCGATTTGGATGGCAACTGCCTGCGGACCGGCTCCGCCTGGAGTCGTGCGCCGGGTGACGGAGACCCCCGGGGCCACGAGTGCTGCGGCGTCCGGCCCGAGCCGATCATCGCCGGCGACCAGGTCCGCCAACGATCCTTCACCTGCGAGCGTCTGGCGAACCAGCTTCCCGACCACGGCGTGCGCATCGCGGAACGGCATGCCGCGCTGTACGAGCCACTCAGCGAGATCGGTCGCCGCACCCGTTTCCGAGTCAGCTGCTGCCTGCATCCGCTGCGGCACGAACGTTGCGGTGGCGATCATGCCCGCCAACGCCCCGAGCGCCAAGCTGATCTGGTCGACCGAATCGAACAGCGGTTCTTTGTCCTCCTGGAGATCACGGTTGTAGGCCAACGGCAGACCCTTGAGCGTCACCAGCAGCCCCGTCAGGTTGCCGATCAACCGGCCGGTCTTCGCACGGGCGAGCTCGGCGATGTCCGGATTCTTCTTCTGCGGCAGCATCGACGATCCGGTCGCGTAGCCGTCGTCGAGACGGGCGAAACCGAACTCCTCGCTCGTCCACAGCACCCATTCCTCGCCGATGCGCGACAGGTGGATGGCGACGAGCGCCAGATCGAACAACGTCTCCGCCACATAGTCCCGGTCACTGACAGCGTCGAGAGAATTTTCGAAAACACGGGCGAAACCGAGGTCGAGGGCGGTGCCGAGCGGGTCGAGGGGCAGCGACGACCCGGCGAGCGCTCCGGCACCGAGCGGGGAGACGTCAAGCCGCTCGATCGTCGCCAACAGGCGATCGACGTCACGTGACAGCGCCCAACCGTGCGCCAGCAGATGGTGTGCCAGCAGGATCGGTTGAGCCCGCTGCAGATGTGTGTAGCCCGGCAGGTAAACGTCGCCAGCGCGAGCGGCGCGGTCGAGCAGTACCTGTTGCAGGCCGACGACGCGACCGGCGACGTCACGCAACGCCCGCTTCGTATAGAGCCGAAGATCGGTTGCACACTGATCGTTGCGGCTTCGGCCGGTGTGCAGCTTCGCTCCGGCGGCGCCAGACAGTTCGGTCACCCGGCGTTCGACAGCGGTGTGGATGTCCTCGTCGCTGTCGACGAAGTGGAACGTGCCCGCTGACAGTTCTGCCGTCGTCGTGTCGAGCGCCGAAAGGACCGAGTCGCGCTCGATGTCGGAGATGATCGACTGGCGGGCGAGGCCGCGGACGTGTGCCCGTGAGCCGGCGATGTCCTCACTCCACAGACGCTGATCGAACGGCAGGCTGACCGTATAGGCGAGCAACTCGGCGGCCGGGCCACCCTCGAAACGGCCATGCCAGAGCGTTTTTGCCGACTCGGACCCGCTCGCGGCCGGCTGTTCAGGGGTGATCGTCATCGTCTAGCACCGTCCTTCGGTCGTTTCTTACTCGCAGGTGCCTGCGGGCTCGGCGGGGCACTGATGCCGGCGAGCTCGCTGAGGTTCGCTGCCAATGCCCTGCCTCCGAGATCCTCGTCGGCGATACAGAGCAGCGTGTCGTCGCCTGCAACCGTGCCGAGCAGACCGGCGTAACCCGAGCGATCGAGCGCAGAAGCGACAACGTGTGCGCAACCTGGAGGGGTTCGCAGGATCACGAGGTCTCCCGAGTGTTTGACCTCGGCGACCCACTCGCCGAGGACCCTGCGAAGTTGATCGTTCGGGGCGATGCGCTCCGGTTCGTATTCCGGGATCGCGTAGACGGTGTCGCCGCCACCGACTCTGACCTTGACCGCTCCGAGGTCTTCGAGATCACGCGACACCGTTGCCTGTGTGACCATCAAACCCTCGGAAGCGAGCAACTCGACGAGCTGCGGTTGATTCGACACTCCCCTACTCCCCAACAATCGGACGATCGCCTGCTGCCGCTGGACCTTGCTCATCGCCGTTTCGCGCCTGCGCTCACGTCGATAATCAGGTGGATACTCACTGCGATACGAGCCAGGCGAGGAGGCCGCGAGCTGCGTGCAGGCGGTTGTGGCCCTGATCGAAAACATGTGAGCTCGGCCCGTCGATCACGTCGGCGCTGACTTCAAGCCCGCGATACGCAGGAAGGCAGTGAAAGAACATCGCCTGTGGTGAGGCCAGTTCCATCAGCGATCCGTCCACCTGAAAGCTCTCGAAGATCTTGACTCGCTCTGCCTTCTCGGCCTCCTGACCCATCGAGACCCAGGTATCGGTGTGGACAGCGTCCACTCCGTCGACCGCCTCCTCTGCACGATGAGTCTGGAACAGGGTGCCTTCACCGAGCACGGCGATCCGTTCGAGTTCGGCAACATCGGCGTCGAATCCGACCGGCGCACCGATGCGTACGTGCATACCGAACATCACTGCCGCCTCGGCGAGCGAGCGGGCGACGTTGTTGTAGTCACCGATCCAAGCGACCGTTCGCCCGGCAAGCGGACCGATCAACTGCTGCATCGTCAACATGTCGGCGAGTGTCTGCAGCGGATGTGCGTAGTCGGAGAGCATGTTGACGACCGGCACCGAAGCGGAGACGGCGAGTCGCTCGACGACCTCGTGGTCGAAGACCCGTGCGGCAAGAACAGCGTGATACCCGCTCATGATCCTGGCAATGTCCTCGACAGACTCGCGCCGGTCGAAACCGACCTCTTCACCGCGCGTGTAGACCGGGTGGCCGCCGAGCTGGAAGACGGCCATTTCCATCGACTGTCGCGTCCGATTCGACGGCTTCTCGAAGATCAGCGCAACTCCCTTTCCGGCGAGCGGCGCGGCGAGATCGGCGATCGGCAACGCCGCCAGTGAGAGAACAGTGGAGAGTTCCTGAGCCGACAGATCCGTGATCGTCACGAATGAGCGCTTCATGCGACGGTCGTCTGGGTGGCTGTGCCCAGCGCCCCTGTCACCGTTGCCAATGCATGCGC
>JAYTOR010000215.1:0-22556 GCA_043747685.1 Actinomycetota bacterium | reverse complement strand
ACTCGACCTCCTCGTCCGATGTCACAGCGTGTTCATCATGCCGTCACGATCTGTCACGGGCTGTCCGAACCGGCGGGACCCAACCGGCGGGACCCAGGGACGCGGAGTGTTTCGGCGCTCCCATCCCTACGCCAAACACTTTGCGCCGGCGGGACCCAGGGGTCGCAGAGTGTTTGGCGCTCCCGTCCCTACGCCAAACACTCCGCGCCGGCGGACCTATGTGCCCGAGACGCTCAGACGAGGTCGAAGCGGTCTGCGTTCATGACCTTGTTCCAAGCAGCGACGAAGTCGGTGACGAACTTCTGCTGCGAGTCGCTGGAGCCGTAGACCTCGGAGATCGCCCGCACCTGCGAGTTCGATCCGAAGATCAGATCGTTGCGGGTCCCGGTCCACTTGAAGTCGCCTGTCGCCCGGTCGCGGCCCTCGAACACGTCCTCGGATGCAGCGGTCGGCGCCCACACGGTGCCGATGTCGAGGAGGTGGACGAAGAAGTCGTTCGTCAGCGTCCCTGGCCGGTCGGTGAGCACGCCGTGCGTCGATCCGCCACTGTTTGCGCCGAGGACACGGAGTCCACCGACGAGCACCGTCATCTCCGGGGCGCTCAATGTCAGCAGTTGCGCACGATCCACCAGCAACTCTTCTGCTGTCAGTGCGTGGCCCTTTCCGAGGTAGTTGCGGAACCCGTCAGCGGTCGGCTCGAGTGGCGCGAACGAATCGGCATCGGTCTGATCCTGCGAGGCGTCGGTGCGTCCCGGTGTGAACGCCACGATGATGTCGTGTCCGGCGGTCTTCGCCGCTGACTCGATGGCCGCAGCGCCGCCGAGAACGATCAGGTCGGCCAGCGAAACCTGCTTGCCCGTGCTGTTGAATTCCGCTCGGACGCCTTCGAGCGTCCCGAGAATCCTGCGCAATTCGGCCGGGTTGTTGACTTCCCAATCGTTCTGCGGAGCGAGGCGGATGCGTGCGCCGTTGGCGCCGCCACGCTTGTCGCTGTCACGGAACGTCGATGCCGAAGCCCATGCCGTCGAGACGAGTTCGGAGATGCTCAGACCGGAGGCCAGCACGCTCGCTTTCAGGGTGGCGATGTCGTCCGCGCCGATCAGGTCGTGATCGACGGCCGGGACCGGGTCCTGCCAGATCAGTTCTTCAGCGGGAACTTCGGGACCGAGGTAGCGGGCGATCGGGCCCATGTCGCGGTGCGTCAGCTTGAACCAAGCACGAGCGAAGGTATCGGCGAACTCGGCAGGGTTCTCGTGGAAGCGACGCGAGATCGGCTCGTACACCGGATCGACGCGCAGCGCCAAGTCGGCGGTTGTCATCATCGGGGCGTGCGTTCTCGACGGATCATGGGCGTCTGGAACGGTGCCCTGCGCCTCCGGGTTCACGGGCGTCCACTGCTTGGCCCCGGCGGGGGAGAGCGTCAGCTCCCATTCGTTGCCGAACAGCGTGTCGAAATAGGTGTTGTCCCACGTGGTCGGCGTGCGCGTCCACGCTCCTTCGATCCCGCTGGTGGTCGTGTCGACGCCCTTGCCGGTGCCGAAGCTGTTCTTCCACCCGTAGCCCAATTGCTCGATCGGGGCACCCTCCGGCTCCGGACCGACCAGCGTCGGATCGCCGGCTCCGTGGGCCTTGCCGAAAGTGTGTCCGCCGGCGACGAGCGCAACGGTCTCTTCGTCGTTCATCGCCATTCTGGCGAACGTCTCACGGATGTCGCGGGCCGAACCGAGCGCGTCCGGGACGCCGTTGGGGCCCTCGGGGTTCACGTAGATCAGTCCCATCTGCACCGCACCGAGCGGGTTCATCAGTTCCCGATCACCGTGGTAGCGCTCGTCGCCGAGCCACGTCGTCTCCGGACCCCAGTAGATGTCCTCCTCCGGCGCAAACACGTCCTCGCGGCCGCCGGCGAAACCGAACGTCTCGAAGCCCATCGATTCGAGCGCGACGTTGCCGGCAAGGATCATCAGGTCAGCCCACGACAGTTTGCGGCCGTACTTCTGCTTGATCGGCAGCAACAGCCCGCGAGCCTTGTCGAGGTTGCCGTTGTCCGGCCAGCTGTTCAGCGGGGCGAAACGCTGGGTGCCGCTGGAGGCGCCGCCGCGGCCATCCTTGATCCGGTACGTGCCGGCGCTGTGCCATGCCATGCGGATGAAAAACGGGCCGTAGTGACCGTAGTCCGCAGGCCACCAGTCCTGCGATGACGTCATCAACGTCGTCAGGTCCTGCTTCACCGCACCGAGGTCGAGGGTCTTGAATTCTGCTGCATAATCGAAGTCGTCACCCAGCGGGTTGGACATCGGCGAATTCTGGTGGAGCATCCTCAGGCTCAACTGATTCGGCCACCAGTGCTCATTGGCGGCCGACCCGATGGCCGTGTGGCCGGCGTGGGCCCCACTCATCACTGGGCACGTTTGTACGCTGTCGTTGATGTCGTCGAAGGCATCGTGATCGGTCATGGTTGCTCCTTGAACTGCTTGATTGTCATGGGTTTAGTCGTGTTGGCGAGGGATTCGTTGCCGCGCTTCGCTGTGCCTGCCGGGCGACATGACGGGCACAGTCCCCAGTAGATGACTTCGGCCTCGTCGATCTCGAAACCGTGATCATCGTCAGCCGTGAGGCACGGCACGTCACCGACCGCGCAGTCGATGTCGACCATCGTGCTGCAGCTCCGACAGATCAGGTGATGGTGGTTGTCGCCCACCCGATCTTCGAACCTGGCAGCTGATGCCGACGGCTGGATCCGGCGAACGAGCGCCTTGTCGACCAGCACGCCGAGGGTGTCGTACACGGCCTGACGGGAGATCGACCCGATCACCGCCCGAACTTCGTCGGTCAACTCGTCGGCGGTGGAGTGCGGGCGAGAGGACACCGTCCGCATGATCGCCAGACGCTGGGCGGTCACCTGTACGCCGTGTTGGCGCAGCAACTGATGGACATCGTCTGACACCGAGATGACGATAGCACCAACTCTGGACTCTATCCAATATTGGATACAGCCCGGATAATCGGCTGCGTCGCATCGATAGGGTGATGGAGTGGGGAGGAGCGATGCCTGTGCCGGGGGAGTATCGACCCCAACCGTATGGGTGCTCGGCGACCAACTCGATCGCGCCGGAGGTGCACTCGCAGGTCGGATGCCGGGGGAGTGCCGGGTACTGTTCGTCGAGAGCGCGACCCTGAGCAATTCCAGGCGATGGCACCGTCAGCGGCTCCATCTGGTGCTGTCGGCGATGGAGCACTTCGCAGCGGCACTAAGGGCAGAAGGGTTCGAGGTCGACTACCGCAGCGCAAGCACACTCGGGCACGGCCTGCAGCAGCACATCGAAGAGTTCGCCCCCGGCCGTGTCATCGCCATGGAGCCGATGAGTTGGGACGGGCGTGTGATGCTCGAGAAACTCGGCGTCGAGTTGGTGCGCAACGACCTGTTCCTCTGTCACTACGACGATTTCGCCGGCTGGGCTGACGGCCGTAAGCGGCTGACGATGGAGGACTTCTATCGTTGGCAGCGGCGACGGCTCGGCGTGCTGATCGACGACAACGGCGCCGGCCCCGAGCCCGTGGGCGGTCAGTGGAACTTCGACCACGACAACCGCGAACCGCCCCCGAAAGACGGTCGGGCCTGGCCGGTGGTCAAGCGATTCGAACTCGACGACATCGACCGTGCGGTACTCGACCGCCTTCCGCCGACGACGTTCGGCGCCGATCCTGACGGGACGTGGCCCGTGACGCGAGAGCAGGCATTGATCCGCCTCCACGAGTTCATCGATCACGGTCTGACACTGTTCGGGCCGCATGAGGACGCAATGCTCAGCGCAGAATGGAAACTCGCCCACTCGGTTCTGGCGTCATCCATGAACATCGGCTTGTTGCATCCGGCCGAGATCGTCGACGCTGCCGAGTCTGCGTACCGACGCGGCGTTGCGCCGCTGAACTCGGTCGAGGGCTTCATCCGCCAGGTGATCGGTTGGCGCGAGTACGTCTGGGGTGTCTATTGGTTGTGGATGCCCGAGTACCGACAACGCAACGCGCTCGGCGCCACACGTGCTGTTCCTCCGGCTTTCACCGGCCTCGCCTCCACCGAGATGGCCTGCGTCGCCAATGTGATCGGCAGCGTCGATGACCACGGGTATGCCCATCACATCGAGCGTTTGATGGTGCTCGGCAACCTCGCGCTGACGGCCGGTGTCGACCCTGCGGCGATGACAGCATGGATGCGCGAGAGCTTCGTCGACGGCGCCGACTGGGTGATGTTGCCCAACGTCGTCGGAATGGCGCTTTTCGCAGACGGTGGCATGATGGCGACCAAGCCGTATGCCTCCGGCGGGGCGTACATCAACCGGATGAGCGACTCGTGCCAGTCGTGTCGCTTCGATCCGAAGCAACGCGTCGGTCCGGCTGCGTGCCCGTACACGACGCTCTACTGGGACTTCCTCGCCCGCAACGCGTCGGCGTTCTCGACGAATCACCGTATGGCTCAGCCGCTCGCGGCGATGCGCCGTTTGAGCGATCTTCCAGCCGTGCGCAGCCGCGCAGTCGAGATCCTCGGTCGGCTCGACAGCGGAGCACTGTGATGTCGAAGGTGATGTCGAAGGTGATGTCGAACAGTGATGTCCGTTCGGTGGCCCGCGAGCGATGATGTTTGCTAGGTTGAATTGATCGGGTGATCAATTCGGTCACGGGGTATTCTCAGGGGGGGAAGCAGGATGGCCATCAGTACGGCGTTGATGCAGAAGCCGGATGTTGCTGTAGTCGTCAAATTGAAGGGACGAGTGACCGCCGCCGGAGTGTCAGAGGCGGTGGGTTTCGATGCCTCGAAGATGCTCGACGAGCTCACGGCTGACGGTCACGTCGAGCCTGTCAAAGCGGGCTTCAAGATCACGCCGACTGGACTCGACGTCGTCAACGAAGCACTCGGTGCCGTGCGGCGTGACGTCGGCGACCGCCAGTTGAACGAGTGGTACGAGGTGTTCTGCACGGTCAACGCCGATTTCAAGGCGACCGTCACCGACTGGCAACTGCGCCAGACGGGTGACACAGCGGTCCTCAACGACCACACTGACGCGAACTACGACGGCGCCGTGATCGCCAGGCTGCAGGTCATCCACGCATCGATCGTCGCGCTGCTCGACCAGTTCCCACCCTCGATTCCGCGCTATCGGCGGTACCGGAATCGGCTTGATGAGGCGCTGCGCAAACTCGTCGCCGGCCAACTGCAGTTCATGGCATCACCGGCTGTCGAGAGCTACCACAGTGTCTGGTTCGAGCTCCACGAGGAACTGATCATGCTCTGCGGGCTGACCCGCGCTGGGGAAGCGGAGGCCGGCCGTGGCTGCTGACGTCACCTCGCTCCCGGTCCAGTATCTCTGCACGATGCACGCCGTGCTCGCGCCACCGGTGGTCATCCCCGACGGTCCGCACGGGACGAGGGTGCTGGTCACTGTGACCGGCGGAACTGTGCGCGGCCCACGCATCAACGGCGAAGTGCTTGGCGGTGGCGGTGACTGGGTGACGATCCGGTCCAACGGCATCGCCCAACTCGATGTCCGCCTGACGATCCGCACCGACGACGACGCCATTGTCTACATGCAGTACGGCGGCATCCTCGGTGCCGATCGAATCGCTCGCGTCGCTCCGTTGTTCCAGACCGGTGACGAGCGCTACGCATGGTTGAACGACATCCAGGCCATCGGGATGGGCGTACCGGCAACGGGCGAGGTGACCTACGAGGTCTACGCGCTCGGCTGAGCGAGCAACTCGACGATCGCTGCGCAGAACGCTGCGGCCGGTGCGCCGTCGAATACCCGGTGGTCCCATGTCAGGCTGAGGGTCAGCCGTTTGCGGGTCGTCACCGTGCCGTCGACGAGCACGAGATCGTCACGGATCCGACCGACTCCGAGGATCGCAGCGTTCGGCGGGTTGATCACCGGCGTGAACCCATCGACGCCGAACATGCCGAGCGAGCTGACCGAGAACGTGCCACCCTCGAGATCGTCGAGGGTGAGCTGTCCGGCTCGTGCTGCGGTGGCGAGACGTGACGTGGCTGCGGCGATCTCGTCGAGGTTCAGGCGATCGGCGTTGCGCACGACCGGAACGACGAGCCCCTCGTCGAGAGCGACGGCAAGGCCGACGTGGATCTCCGGCAGTTCTGCGATCCCGTCCGCAGTCACCTGCGCGTTGACACGTGGGTGGATACGAATCGCCCGCGACACTGCGGCGATGACGTAGTCGGTATAGGCGGGGACGGGTCCGGCGCCTGCGCTGCGGCGTCGTTCACGATCGGCGACCACGGCACCCATGTCTGCATCCATCATCAGCGTGAGCTGCGCCATCTCGTGGAGCGAGGCGTGCATCCGTTTGGCGATGGTGCCGCGCATCCCAGAGAGCCTGCGCACCCCCGCCGGCGTCTGGCTCGCTGCGGCGACGACGGCAATCGGTGTCGCGGTGGGAGCCGCGGTGGGAGCCGATGTCGTTGCCGATGTCGGAGTGGCTGCGGGTGCTTGCTGGAGGCGGCCGCGTACGTAGCGTGCGACCGCCTCGCGCGTCACGTAGCCGTCGTGCGGATCAGGCGGCACCGCCTGCAGGTCGACGCCGAGCAGATCGGCGAGCTGACGGGCGGACGTGGTCGCCGGTGTCAGCGACGACCCCGTCGACGATCGCCATGCGGCTGCCGGTGCCGCCGATACCGGCGGCGGGGCATTCACACCGGCTGCGGCGATGCTCTGCACGGGCATGTCGTCGAGGTCGTCGCTGACGACCCGACCGCCGGGGCCGGACCCGCGAACTGTTGAAAGATCGATGTTCCGTTCGGCAGCAAGCCGCCTGGCGTTCGGCGAGACGAACCGGCGGCTGCCGTCGCCCGCTGCCGGGACAGGAACGCCTGCCGATGCGGCGACCGCGGGCTCGCTCGCGTCGGCGACGTGCTCGGCCGTTGCACCTGCCCGTGTAGCACGTGGAGCTGGTTCCCCTTCGGCGAGCAGCAGGCCGACCACCTGGCCGCAGGCGAACGTGTCGCCTTCTGCACCGATCCGGTGCAGCCTGCCGGATTCGCTCGCCTCGACCTCGCTCTCGACCTTGTCCGTCTCGATCAGCATCACCGGCATGCCAGGTCGGACGGGTGTTCCGTCGGCGACGAGCCACTGCAGGATCGTGCCCTGCTCCATGGTGAGGCCGAGCTTGGGCATCAGGAACTCATTGGGCATGGTCGCCCTCCCGTTCTGCGAAGAGATCGTCGGCGGCGGCCATCAGCAGGACCGCCTCGACGTCGATGATCAACGGTCCCGTCGACTCGACCCGCGCGGTGACGCGAACGTCGGGACCGATCCTGCGGTCGCGTTCTCCGTCGAAGGCGAGCACGCCGGGACCTTCGACCTCGACGCGCTGCCCGTCGCCAAGCGGAACGACCTCGGCGATCTCGACGGTGGTGAACGAGCCAGGGGCGAGCGGGACGCGGATCCGTCGCCCGCCGGCACCAAGACGGACGAGGACGCCGCCAGGCGACCACCGATCAACAGGGTGGATGCGACCGGCGATGCTCGACAGCCCCGTCGATGCCGGGCTTGCACTGCATGCGACCACCACACGAACCGCCGCCGGATCGAGCACCGCACGGGTGCCGACGAATGTCGCCTCGATGAGCGCGAGATCGACGAGTGCGAGGTCGTCGACGATTCCGTCGGCCGTCCAGATCGTCGTGGCTATTCGTTTGCTGCGCCGACTGACGGTCGCGATGTCGATCGCTCCACCGGCGACGAAGCCGGCCGCTGCGCCTGCCGATGTCGCGTCGACGAAGCGAGGATAGACGTTGTTCGTACCCGTCGAGATGGCGATCAGCGGGGCGTCCGGCCAGCCGAGGGCGACGTCGCGGCAGGTGCCGTCGCCGCCGAGGACGATCAACGCGCCGACGTCCTCCTTCCACATCCGTAACGCTGCAGCGACGGTGTCGTCGCGTGAACCGTGCACGACAGAGTCGATGACTGCCGCGCGGCAGCCGAGGCCGGCAGTCGCACGGGCTGCGAGATGGTGGGGATCGGGGGCAAGCAACACCCGGTCTGCGCCGCTCTCCAGCGCAGCGATCACACAGCGTTTGACGATGTCGATCTTGCTGCTGTCCGAGGTGTGGCTTGCGGCCGTCACCAGCCGACGGATGTCCTTGCCGGCAATCGGATTGGCGATCACCCCGACCGTGCCACGCATCGGTCAGCGACCGACCAGTGAACGCTCGAGAACGGCGCGGATCCCGTTGGCGATCGACAGCGCATCAGGCACGTAGTACTGTTCGAGCGCCGGGCTGAAGGGGACGGGAGAGAACGGCGCCGCGACACGCATCACCGGTGCGTCGAGGTAGTCGAAGGCCTCCTCCTGGATCTGCGCAGCGATCTCCGCACCGAGCCCACCGAAGCGAACCGCTTCGTGGACGACGACGACGTGGTTCGTCTGTTTGACCGATGCGACGATCGTTGCCGTGTCGAGCGGCTGCAGGGTCCGCAGATCGACGACCTCGCATTCGATCCCATCGGCGGCGAGGGTCTTCGCGGCGGTGAGTGATTCGTTCAGCATCCGCCCGTAGGCGATGATCGTGACGTCTTTTCCGCTGCGGGCGATGTGCGCCGTGCCGAGCGGGATCTCGTAGTTCTCCTCCGGCACGATGCCGTTCATGCCGAGCAGTCTCTTGTGCTTGATCATGACCGTCGGGTTGTCCTCGCGGATGCAAGCGGTCATCAACCCCTTCATGTCGTACGGATTGGATGGGTAGACGACCTTCAAGCCGGGGATGTGACAGAGCAGTGCCTCCAGTGACTGGCTGTGCTGGGCCGCAGCCGATAGGCCTGCGCCAGCGGCCGTCGTGATCGTCAGCGGCAGTGTTGCGCTGCCACCGAACATGTACTTCAGCTTCGCCGCCTGGTTGACGATCTGGTCCATCGCCACGCAGACGAAATCCATGAACATCAGATCGACGATCGGACGGAGCCCCGTCACCGCGGCACCGATGCCGAGGCCGACGATCGCCTGTTCGCTGATCGGCGTGTCGACGACCCGATCGACGCCGAAGGTCGCCTGCAAACCGGCGTACGTCCCGAACACCCCACCGAACGCACCGATGTCCTCACCGGCGGCAAACACGTTCCCGTCTGCCTCCATCGCCTGACGGACCGCCTCGTTGAACGCTCCCGCATAGCTCAATTTGCGGTCGGTCACGACGCACCTCCGTTCATACCGATGCTGGCCTTCGTGGTGTACACGTCGACCAGCAACTGGTCCGGTTCGGGGAGCGGGCTGTCCTCGGCGAAGGCGATCGCCGTGGCGATGTCGTCACGCAGCGCTGACCACACCTGTTCGATGTCAGCGGCTGTCGCCGTGCCGACGTCGATCAGCTTCTCTTCGAACGAGAAGATCGGGTCACGCTGCTTCCACACGGCGACCTCGTCGTCGGTGCGGTACTTGAGCCCGAGATTCTGCACACCGTGATGGTTGTAGAAGCGGTACGTCTTGGCCTCGATCAACGACGGCCCACCCCCGGCACGCGCCCTGGCGACCGCTTCGAGGGTGGCTTCGTGGACAGCGACCACGTCCATGCCGTCGACGATCACACCGGGCATCCCGTACCCGACGGCGCGGTCGACGATGTCGGTGATCGCCATCGTCCTGTCTCGTCTCGTGAACTCGCCATACTCGTTGTTCTCGCAGGCGAACACGATCGGGAGGTGCAGCGCGCACGCCATGTTCGCCGCCTCGTGAAAGGCGCCGATGTTCGTCGCACCGTCGCCGAAGAAGGCGACGGCGACCTGGCCACGTTTGCGATACTTGTCGGCGAAGGCGGCGCCGACGGCGATGGGAGTACCGGCACCGACGATGCCGTTGGCGCCGAGCATGCCGAGCGACAGGTCGCTGATGTGCATCGACCCGCCCTTGCCCTTGCAGTAACCGGTCGCCTTGCCCATCAGTTCGGCCATCATGCGGTTGAAGTCGCCACCCTTGGCGACGAGGTGGCCGTGTCC
Organism: Actinomycetota bacterium; assembly: GCA_043747685.1. GTDB lineage: Bacteria > Actinomycetota > Acidimicrobiia > Acidimicrobiales > Ilumatobacteraceae > JANXUF01. Next base: position 12,564 of record JAYTOR010000215.1, on the reverse strand, counting down.
GCGGTGCGTCGACGTGATGTGATCGTCGTCGTTCAGCGCAGTGCAGACGCCGGCGGCGACGGCTTCCTCCCCGACGTAGAGGTGCAGGAAGCCTGGCAGTTTCGCCGCTTCGGCGAGGCGACCCGCCGCCTCCTCGAACAATCGGATCCGTACCATGCGGCGATGCAGGTCCATCTGCACATCTCTCGTCAGTTCCATCAGTCGGTGCCTTTCTTCAGCTCGTCGCGCCGCGTGCCCAGCGCAGCGAGCGACGTAACAGTTCGTAGTAGACGGGCTTGTCCCACGAGCACCGCTCGAGATGCGGGTAGTAATCGAGGACGGGAACCATGTCGTAGTGGCCGCGACAATGCCCGAGCGTATTGTAGAGAATGGCGCCGGCGCCGAGGTCACGCGTGTACATCACGAGGTGCTGCGAATCGGTGGCAGTCCAATCGCTTTCGACGAAACCCTTGGCGTCGCCCTGCCACACCGTGTGCAGCAGCGGACGCAGGGCTGCCCGATCGGCGTACTCGCTGAGGTACAGCTCGTCGTCGGTCTCGAACGGCTCGACGCCCTTCACGAGCCAGTGTTCGGGGTCTGTCACCTCGACCGTGTACGGCTGGATCGGCGGGTGGGCGATGAACTGACTGCCGAGTGTTTGGGCCCACAGCGGGAATACCCTGGGCGAGCAGACACCGTGCGGCCCGCCGAGATCGAGCGCAGCGTTCGTGCCGTGCAGCGCAACCCATCGTCCGCCGCCCTCGACCCACTGGCGTATCGTCGCCTGGGCACCGGGAGACGGCCTGACGTCGCACGTGTAACTGACGAGGATGCTGCCACTGGCAATTGCGGCTGCGTCTTCGTAGTCGGGTTGCACGCGCACTCGAAATTCGTCGTGCTCGCCGAGTAGACCGAGCAGCTCGCGCCTGGCGAAGTCGATGTCGTGATACTTGCCGCCGGCGACGAGCGTGACGCCGATGCGCGAACCGTGACCTGTGCCCACGACAGCGGTCCTAGAAGTTGACGCGCTTGAGGAAGCCGCCGTCGACGGTGAGGTTGACCCCGTTGATGTGACTCGCCCGTGCGCTGGCGAGGAAGGTGACTGCGTCGGCGACGTCCTGGGCGAGCCCGAGCTGACCGCCGGGGTGATTGCGCTCCGTCGCCTCGTAGAACGCCGCCATCCGCTGTTTGATCCCGTCCCAGTCGCCTCCCTCGATGAAGATCGGGCCGGGGGAGACGACGTTGCACCGCACCCCCTTTGCGCCAAGCGTCTGCGCCTGACCGAGAGTCCAGTTCGTCACTGCCGACTTGAATGCGCTGTAGCTGTTCGAGCCGCTGGCGAAGTGCTCTGAGGTCGCCGTCGTGCTGATGCTGATGACGGTGCCGCCGCCGTCGACGAGCGCCGCCGTCGCTGCGTCGACGCCATGGACGAGCGCCATCAGATCGATCTGGAAGTTCTTCTCCCACCCGTCGAGCGAACGGGCCGGCTTTCCGGACGTGTTGTGCACATAGATGTCGATGCCGCCGAGTTGCTCGGCGGAGCTGTCGACCCATGCCCTCAGACTCGCTGCATCCGCCGCATCCACCGCCGCACCCACCACGGTGCCGTTCGCCGACATCGCTGTCAACGCAGTCGCGACGTCGTCGGCGGTACGGGCGCAGATCGCGACCGAGGCACCTTCGGCGAGCAGCGTCTCGGCGATCGCCCGTCCGATGCCCTTCGTCGAACCGGTGACGAGCGCCCGCTTTCCCTGCAATCCGAGATCCATCTCAACCCTCCAAGAAGTTGTCCGTGTTGGTGCGATCAGCGAATTGATCAACTGATCACTTCTTCATCATGCCAGACTCGCAACGGCTGGGCCATACTTGGAGCGTGACCAAGAAGACGACGAAGAAGAAGGTTGCGCCCCGCCTCGGACGGCCACCGGCGACTGATTCGGCCGGCACCCGCCAACGCATCCTCGACATCGCCCGTCTCGCCTTTGCCGCACGTGGCTACGACGCCTCGACGAACCGCAGCGTCGGTGCCGATGCCGGCATCACCGCTGGTGCGATCTACCACTATTTCGGCTCGAAGCTCGACCTCTACATCGCCGTCCACGACGACGTACAGGAGCGGGTGTACACGCAATTCAGCGACGCGATCAGCACGCCCCCGACGTTCCGAACGAAGATCGAAGCGGTGCTCGAAGCAGCGCACGAGATGAACAAGGAAGATCCTTCGCTCGCCCAGTTCCTCGGCGCACTGCGCGTCGACATGCGCCGCAACCCCGAACTGAAAGCAGCGCTGCAGCACTATGCCGTCGCCCGCTTGGAGTTCTTCGACCGCATCGTCGACCACGGCGTCACGACTGGCGAGATCGACCCGTCGCAGCGCGCCGAGGTCAGCGCGCTCGTCCTCGTCCTATTGATCGGCCTCACCGACGCCGTCTCCGGCAACCCGAGCACCCATCGCCATGCCGTCGACGCGATCAAAGCGCTGCTCGAGGGCAAGCTCATCCGGGATGTCTCCTGAATCAGACGAGGAGCCAGCCGCCATCGACGGCGATGGTCTGGCCGGTGACGTACGACGACATCTCCGAGCTGAGGTAGAGCACCGCTCTGGCAATGTCGTCGGGTGTGCCGACGCGGGCGAGCGGGATGTTGCTCGAGCGCTGTTTCATCAGCGGTCCCATCAGCCCGCTGACGGATGAGTCGACCGGCCACAGCGGCGGGAGTTCGCCAGAGCGAATCCTGGCGAGCGTCGGAACGGGCACGTAGCCGGGCGCAACGGAATTGACGCGAATGCCGTGGGGGGCAAGGTCGACCGCCAGCGAGCGGGTGAAGTGGATGACCCCGGCCTTGGCGGAGTCGTAGCCGGTGCCGAGGCACACCAGCAGCCCGTCGACAGAGGAGATGTTGACGATCGTCCCTGGCCGGGGAGTGGCTCCCTTGACCATCGCTGTCGCCGCTGCCTTCGAACAGTTGAAGACACCCGCAAGGTTGACGTCGATCGAGCGCTTCCAACTCTCGTGTGACTGGTCGAGGATGCTGCCGGCCTCGCGATAGGTTCCAGCGTTGTTGACGAGCAGGTCGATGCCGCCGAGGCCGGCCATCGCCTCGTTCACGCTGGACGGGTCGGTGACGTCGAGGAACACGGCGTCACCGCCGATCTCGTCGGCGACGCGACTGGCGCCTTCGACATCGATGTCGCCGATCGTGACCGTTGCCCCGGCGGCGGCAAGGAGGCGGGCGATGCCTTCGCCGATGCCGGTGGCACCGCCGGTAACGAGCGCAATCCGGCGGTCCAACGAAAATAATTGATCAATTGGAGAATTCATCGCACCAACGTAGCCGATCGATGTATTCTGCCCACATGGACGCCCGGGAAGCGCTTGGAGCGAAGGCGCTTGCAGGGACCTACTCGCACCTCGAACACGCCAACGAGCTCGAGCCGGCTGCCGGCCACCACCACCTCCTGCAACACTGTCCGATCCATCGGGAGGAAACCCATGATCCGCCCTTCTACGTCGTCAGCCGTCACGCCGACGTGCTGGCGATGCTGACCGACCCGGAGCTGTGGAACAACAGGGACGGCTCCGGCGTGTTCTTCCAGCGCGGCGGTGTGCTCGGCGGCGCAGACGGTGACGACCATCGTCGCCAGCGCAAGGTGCTCCAGGACGGCTTCCGGCCGACGTCGATCGACGCGCTGGCGCCGCGGGTGCAGCAGATCGCCGACGAGATCTGGGCGGAAGCCTTCGGTGCCGACGGTGAGGGTGACTTCGTGCACCTGTTCGCCTTCACCTTTCCGGCGATCGTCATCGCCGAACTGCTCGGCGTCGCTGCGCAGGATCGTGAGCGGTTCGGTGCGTGGTCGAACGACATCGTCAGCGGTCTCGGTCTGGGCGGCGATCCGGCCAAAGCCGAGGCAGCCACTGTCGGGATCTATGCGATCGTCGACGCGCTCGTCGCCGAACGGACACCGTCGATCGAGCGGGGCGAGACAGTCCCGGACGACATGATCAGTGTGCTCACCCGCGCCTATCTTGCCGGCACGCTCGAATACGGCGAGCTCCGGCGGCTCTGCCAGCAGCTGTTGGTTGCCGGTCACGAGACGACGGCGAGTCTCATCAGCTTCATGCTCTACCGACTGATCGAACATCCGGCTCTTGCCGCGCAACTGCGCGACGATTCATTACTGCTCGACGTGGCGATCGAGGAGTTCCTGCGTCACGAGTCGCCCGTGCAGGGTTTGTTCCGCACCAACGCTCGCGCCTGCCGGCTCGGCGACGACGTGCTCGAAGAACGCACCAAGGTGCAGGTACTGTTCGCCGCAGCAAACCGGGATCCGCAGGTGTGGGAAGCACCGGACGAGATCCGCTTCGATCGCAAGGGAAAGCGTCAGCACCTCGCCTTCGGATGGGGCACGCACCACTGCATCGGTGCCGCCCTCGCCAGGCAGGAGGCGCGCGTCGCCCTCCGTCTGATGGTCGAGCGTTTCGATTGCGTCGAGCTCATCGGGGCCGTGGCGGTCAACCAGCCATTCGTGCTTCGCGGGCTGACGACGATGCCGATCCGGTGGACCGTTCGTTGAACCTGGGGCGCGTGGCGATCGTCACCGGCGCCGCATCCGGCATCGGCCGGGCGACTGCCGAACTGCTCGTCTCGCGCGGCTTCGGTGTTGTCGCCGTCGACCTCAGCGAGGAGCGGTTGGAGTGGTCCGGTGGCGATGAGCGGATCGCAATCGTTGCTGGCGACGTGTGCTCGGAGGAGCTCAACGCGCTGGCGGTCGCCACTGCTGTCGAGCGATTCGGCCGCCTCGACGCTGCCGTACTCAATGCCGGCATTCCAGCACGGGGCGACCTGATCGAGAGCTCGCTCGACGCATTCGACCGGTCGATCGAGGTCAACGTCCGCGCCGTGCTGCTGGGTATCCGTGCCGCTGTCCCGGCGATGCGCCTCGCCGGTGGCGGACGGATCAGCGTCACCGCTTCGACGTCGGGCCTCGGCGGCGATCCGTCGATGTGGGCGTACAACGCGGCGAAGGCTGCAGCGATCAATCTGGTCCGCGCCGCCGCCGTCGATCTCGCCGCCCAGGACATCACCGTCAACGCCGTCTGTCCCGGTCCCACCGAGACGCCGATGACCGCAGCGATCACGAGCGCATCGCAGCGCTACGACGAACTGCGTCGGGCGATCCCTGCGCAGCGATGGGGCCGTCCGCAGGAGATCGCCGCCGTGATCGCCTTCCTCGTCTCCGCCGAGGCCAGCTTCATTACCGGCGCCGTCATTCCCGTCGACGGCGGCATCACCGCCAACACCGGCCAGTTCCGGCCGGTCGAACGCCAAGGAGCAATCATCGCATGAGCGACGGCAAGAACCACGAGGTGGAAAGCCACGAGGTGGAAAGCCACGGTCTCCAGAACTACGAGGATGTCACGGTGTACGGCCTCGACGACGACATCGAGGAGGAACTGCTGCTCGCTCACAACGAGTGCACATTCATCTGGTCGAACAAGGAGGGCTGGCCGGTCGGCGTGATCATGTCGTACGTCTGGCGCAACGGCAGCTTCTGGCTCACCGCGTCCAGTCAAAGGGCGCGCATCGCTGCGGTTCGGCGCGACCCGAGGGTGTGCATCGTCGTCACCTCGACGGGCTCTCCGCTGCCACGCAACAAGACGGTCACATGGAAGGGCACCTGCGTCCTGCACGACAGCGCGAAGGTCAAAGCGTGGTTTTACCCGGCGCTGGCCGAGGCGCTGCGCGGTGACGATCCAGTGCAGCGCGACGCATTTGCCGAGTTCCTCGACTCACCACGACGGGTCATCCTCGAGGTCCAGCCGGAGCAGCGGATCGGCTACGACGGGGCCAAGATGGGCAAGGCGACGGCGGAGTGGATCGCCAACCGCGTTGCCACTCGCTGAAGCTTCGCAAGAGGTTCAGCTGCCGCTAGCAGCGAGCACGGGTAGGAACATCTCGGGGACGTCGAGCCACGCTTCGGCGTCGGCGATACCGGACCAGAAGTTGTGCTCGATGATGAAGTCGGCGTAGCCGTGGCTGGCAGCCTCTGACGCTTCATCGGCGAGACGCACGACGACGTCTCCAGCCGGCGTCGGCGCAAGCGGAAACTGCGCAAATGCCCGGTGGTGCATCGTCAGCGGTGCCTGTTCCACGGACCGCCGCGTATTCATCTCGTCGAGGATGACCTTGGACGTGGCGACAGGCATCCCGGCCGGATTCCACCCGTCGAACTGGCGAACGGTCCGCTCCAAGCCGGCCGGGCTCCACAATCCGGACAGCAGCGCCGGCCGTGGGCGCTGCACCGGTTTGGGGCGGAGCAGGGTCTGCGGGATCGTGAAGAACGGCCCGTGGTGCTCGACGGGATCGTCGGCCCAGCATGTGCAGAGCGCAGCGACGAAGTCGTCCATTCGTGCCCCACGCGTGGCGACGTCGGTGCCCGACGCAGCGTGCTCCTCGGCGGACCAACCGGCCCCGAGCCCCACTGCGAGCCGCCCTCCGCAGAGCAGGTCGATCGTCGCCAGTCGCTGGGCGAGCGGTGCCGGCCAATGATTGCCGGCGACGAGCACCGATGTTCCGAGCAGCGGTGTCGTCGTCCATATGGCGACTGCAGTGAGCAGTTCCAGTGGGGCGAGCACGCTGCGGTACTGCGGCGGGATCGGAGCGCGAGTGCGTCCGCCGTAGCCGCGCGCCGGCGACAGCGGCCAGAGGAAATGGTCCTGCACCCACAGGCTGCCGTACCCGAGTGCTTCAGCGCGCGTCGTGAAGCCTCGGAGGATGTCGACGGTGATGCCCTCTCCGAGCTGCGGGAGACACAAGCCGATCCTCACCTGTCGACCTCGGCGTCCGCCGTCGCCGAACCGAGGGCCGCCGACGAACCGAGGGCCGCCGGCGAGGAAGTCGATGCAGCCGCCCACCCGATTGCATTGCTCAACACCCGCCGGAAGCTGGGATCGGCGTACGTCTGCGGGCCATCCCCGAACTGCAGGTAGACGACCGGAGAGGCGCCGGCGTGCTTGACCCACCCGACGAGCGGGCTGCCCGGTGGATGGCGCCATTCTTCGTTGGAATTCCGTTTGCCGCGGATCGCCAGATCGGCCGAGAAGAACTGGCTCGAGTCGGACATGTCGAAGGTTGTCCGCATCAGCGGAGTGATCTCGTCGGTGAGCACCGGGAAGCAGTACAGCTCGTCGGTGATGGTGAACTGCCGCCCGAGGCCGGCACAGACCGGGTGGTCCGGCTCCAGCACCTCGACCGTGTGGCGGACATCGAAGCGGTAGCCGGAGTCGGGATAGTCGATGCCCTGCAGCGTCGCCGGCGCGTAGTGGAAGCGGCCGCCGACGATTTCGGCGAACTCAGGCCATGCAGGCCAACTGGCGACGGCGTGGTGGAGGAAGACGAGCCCGGTGCCGCGGTTGCAGAGCTGTTCGAACACGCCGCGTTGTTCGGCGGTGGGTGGCACCGCTTCCATCGGCGGGTCCGACCCGGTGAATCGGATGCCCGGCATGTCGTAGAAGACGATGACATCGTGCCCGACGACGGGATTGGTGGCAGCGGTCCAGGTGATGCCTGGCAGCGCGTCGAAGACTGCGAAGAACGGCCCTGCCTCGAACGGATGGCCGCCGGTGACCACGAGAACATCGATCTTCGGCGCGTGCTCGGCATCACCCATCGGACCTCTTCCCGTGTATGGTGAAAATTAATAATTGTCCAGTCGATTGATTATGTCACAGTCGGGAGTCGAGATGTCCATCGTCGATGATCTGCGGGTCGCCCACGCCAACGCCGAGAAGTGGAACATCGCCTATCCGGACGGCGTCGAGTTCGCCGAGCATCACGCCGTGGACGTCGAACAGACCCGTATCCCGACGGCGCGCTACACGTCGGGCGACTTCCTTCGCGACGAGCTCGCCGGAGTGTGGAACCGTACGTGGCAGATGGCCTGCCGCAGCGAGGACATCCCCCATCCCGGCGACCACATCGGCTACACGATCGCCGATCAGGAATGGCTCGTCGTCCGCCAGCCTGACGGATCGGTGAAGACGTTCGCCAATGCCTGCCGCCACCGCGGCAACATGATCAAGGTCGGGTGCGGTTCGTCGCACGAGTTGCGCTGCCAGTACCACCACTGGTGCTGGAACCTCGACGGTTCATTGCACGACGTTCCGGACCGCCACCTCTTCGTCGGCATCGTCGACGAAGAGTACGCATTGAACGAGGCGGCCTGCGAGGAGTGGGGCGGCTTCGTGTTCATCAACCCGGCCGGCGCCGGCGCGATGCCGCTACGCGAGTACCTCGGAGCGGTCGCCGATCAACTCGAGCCGTACCACCTCGAATCGATGCGCGCGTTGATGAGCATCAGCACTGATCTCGCCTGCAACTGGAAGGTCGCCGTCGAGGCATTTCTCGAGGTGTACCACGTGCAGGGAATTCACCCGCAGCTGATGCCGATGCTCGACGAGGTCAACACCGCCTACGAGATCATCGGGCTGCACAGTCGGATGATCGTGCCGTTCGGTGTTCCGTCGATGCGTCTCGAGCATGTCGAAGAGTTCGAGGTTTACGAGGCGTTCGCCCAGCAGTCCGGTTCGACGGTCGCCAATCGTGCCGATCGCAGTGGCAGCGGGGGCGCCGGTTACAAGACCGATCCGGTCAGCGTCGAGGGCCTCTTCGACAGCGCAGGCAATCGCATCGGTGACGAAGACGTCCGCCAGTACCTGATCACCACGACCGCATCGAAAGGTGCGGAGATGGGTCACGACTACTCCGGCCTCAGCCGAGACCAGTTGATCGACGACTACCACTACCTGATCTTTCCTGGCCTCGTGTTCAACACCCATGCCGGTGGTTTCCTGCTGTTCCGTGTCCGCCCCCATGCGACCGATCCCGATCGCTGCTGGTTCGATGTGTGGCGTTTCGCCTCGCCGGACGCTGCACGGCCGGCACCGGATCCGGTCCCGAACATCTGGGTCGACCAGGGCGCAGGCAGCTTCGGGCAGGTACTCGATCAGGACTTCGAGAATCTGCCACGCGTGCAACGTGGCATGCACTCGACGTCGTTGCAACACGTCACGCTGAGCTTCCAGGAGGCGCGCGTGATCCACGTCCACCGGGCGATCGACCAGTTGCTCGCCGCATCTCGCGCCTGACTACGTTCACACCGTAGAGGTCATCGGTTCGAGACCGGTATCGCCCAACAGCTCAGCCGTGGTAAACGGTTGATCATGATTGACTCCTCGTGAGACGATTCGCTCATGTCGATCCAGAAATTGCCGTCTGGGAAGTACCGCGCAGTGGTCCGTCGAGCCGGGGACAAGCGCAACGGCACGGCCCGCGCGACGCGCCGCAAAGCGGTCGCCGATGAGGCCCAGATCCGGCTCGAGATGGGCGCGCCTGCTGCCGAAGCGGAGGTGACGGTCGAGGCGCTCCTCAAGGACCAGATCGAACAGGGCCGCTACGCCGCCACGGCGCTCGAGGATCTCCGACGGGTACACCGAACGCTGCCCGCGCCGTTCCTGGCGCGGACGGTCAGCGAGGTGACCCCGTACGTCCTCGACGGCTTGTACCGCGCGCTGACAGGCAAGGGTTGGAGTGCGCATCGGGTCCGGCGCGTTCATGAGTTGGTTGGCGCGTCCTATCGTCAGCGAGCGATCCCGTTCCGGTGGGCGACCACGAACCCGGCGCGCGACGTCAAGCCGCCGCCATTGCCGTCACACCAGATCGTTCCGCGCACTGTGGCCGAGGTGCAGCGGATCCTGTCCGCAGCCCCAACGGGTCTCGATCTGTTCCTGAGAGTTGCTGCCAACACCGGTGCGCGCCGAGGCGAGGTGCTTGCACTGCAGTGGCAGGACTTCGACCTCGCGACCGGGCGCGTCGTGATTCGTCGATCGGTCTCGCACACGACGGCATCGGGCCCCGTCATCACCGAAGGCAAGATCGGTCGCAAGGACACCGCAGCATCGGTCTCGGCGCATCGATCGTCAAGCTGCTGGTGGCATACCGGGTCGACCAGGAGAGGGCCGCTGCGGACAACAACCTTCCCGCGCCGTCCTGGCTGTTCAGCCAGGACGGTGGCGTCACTCCGTGGAGACCCGACTACGTCACCTTGGCCATCACTCGCCTGCGCAAGTCGCTGGGCTCGGACAGCGTGCGCCTCCACGACCTTCGCCACTTCGTCGCGACCAGCATGCTCTCCGACGGCGTGCCCCTGGCGACGGTGTCCAGCCGCCTTGGCCACGCCCGTACATCGACGCTCGACCGGTACTCCCACTGGATAACGCAACAGGATCAAGACGCGGCGGACAGGTTGGACGAGCTGTTCAAGTAGCTGGTTGGCGGCACCGCCGTCGCGATCTCAGCTCGCTCGACGGCAGCCCTGCAGAAGCACCACTTGGCCGGCAAGGACCGAGCGGAGGTCGGCAGGGCCGACCTCACCGATGAGTCCGAGGCCGGCCACTCCGCCGCCCATCCAGTTGCCCGGTGCCTCGCCCGCACCCGTGTAGTACTCATCGAGCCCAGACGCGACCTGCGACAGGTAGTATGCCTCAACACCGACCCGCAACTTCCACAACGCCATCACATTGACACATGCCTGCGAAATCACGATTTCGTGACGCCCCAGCACCATATTCTTCAGGTTCTGCACACATGCACCCTGCGGGGGCCCGTACATCCGGCGTCCGGCTCGGAGAGCGCCGAACGCCGGATCGGTGAGCGCCTCCCGGATTGGCCAAAGGGCTCTAAGGGCTCCCTCGGCCGTCGTTCTGTGCGCTCCAGAGCAGCGGCCAATAACCCGAGCAGATTTTTCGGATCCGAGCTCGCTTCTCATTGGCCGCACGCACGTTCTGCCTCAGGACCGCCAAGTGTGGGACGCTTGTGGGCTGTGCGTCAGTTTGGCGTTCGTCGGGCCCCGTGGTCGTTCGGTGAACTCGATCTCGCCCTGTGGGCAGTCGTCCTTCGCGTCGAGCGATGGCAGCCGTGCGACGTTGCACGACCCGATGCCGTGAGCGGAAGAGCCAGACGCATACGGAGCCATCGGCATGGCCTACCTCGTCACTGCGGCAACCGCGAGCAAGGCGGAATGAAACGTCTGGCCGTGGATAGTTTGGTTGTGACTGTTGAACACGACCTCGCCAACGAGACCACGCCCTCCGGAATTGAAGCCGCCAAATCGTCGACACATGCCATAGGGCCCCGCCGCTGATGCGGAGGGGCCCTATGGCATGTGTGACCTTGGAGTCGATCTACTTCTTGCTGGCGAAGTGGCTGACGCACTCACCCTGGTTCTTGAACACTGGCGAAGTACTCGTCGTCCAGCCACCGTTCTTGCACTCGCCCTTGCCGGTGAGCGTCACGTCTTTCGCGAAGGTGTACGTCGTGCTCGTGAAGTTGATGGCGTTCAGAACGCCGTCGCCCTTCACGCCGGATCCGAGGGAGAACCCGAACGCCTGCACAACGGCTGTCGGGAATGATGCCCGCCATTGGTTGAGCGTGCCGTGGTTGGCGCTGCCCGAACCACTGGTGTGGGACGGTGCACCGTCCTTTACGAACTGTGCCGCAGAATTGCTCAACCACCAGTCGTTGCCGTAGGAGCCCGGCTCGCCCACCAGGATGCCATCCGGTATCCCGTCGGCATTGAAGTCGACGACAAGCTGGAAGCCTGGGACACCGCCGGTTGTGCTGGTGTAGTTGAGCGAGGGCTCCCCGGCCATCGCGAGAGGTGTGCTCGTGGCCACGTACTCGGCCACCTTGTCCGAACTAGTACTGCCTTCTGTTGAGATATGCAGACCCGTGCCGACAACCTCGTAGTGGCCGGTGGCCCGCGTGTCGGACAATGCTGGCACGAAATCACTCGGGACGTGGATCACGGCAGTGCCGTCGGCATGTGCCGACGGCACTCCAGTCAGCGCAACTCCGAGCGCCAGTGCGCCGATCAAACCTCTTACTGCTGTCCGCATCAGATCTCCTCGTCCGCCCTCCTGCCAGTGCGCGACATGCGGGGGCTGGGGCTGAACAGGGACAACCTAGCCGAACACGGCTAGTGCTCTGACCACATTGGTTGGTTGGTTGGTGGGTTGCGTCCACGACTGTGGCGGGTGTTTCTGTTTTCATTGGTGGATGGCTGTGCGTGTGCGTGTGCGTCGCTTGAACGACGGAGAAGGAAAGACCTTGCAGCGGATCGTGCGCCGTGGCGGTGGTTCGGAGAAGTCGATCGTGAAGTGGCGACGGGCGATGGTTGTGCTCGCGTCGACTGGCGGGAACGACGTGAACTCGATCGCTCGTCTGGTGCAGACTTCACCGGATCGGGTCCGTGAGATGATCCATCGGTTCAACGATCTGGGGATGCGATCGCTGGACGCTCGGTGGGCGGGTGGCCGTCCCCGCCTGATCACGACGACTGACCGCGAGTTGATCGTCAAGACCGCCAAGACCCGCCCGACCAAGCTGCGTCAACCGTTCACGCATCGGTCGGTGCGCACCGCTGACGGAGATCCGCTTCGAGGAACCCCGTCAGCGCAAAGCCCGGCTGCTGGAGAGCGTCGAGGTGGTCCGCCGGCTTCTCGCTGGCGAGGTCGTGACCTACCACGG
>JAYTOR010000214.1:0-3311 GCA_043747685.1 Actinomycetota bacterium | reverse complement strand
GACTTGGAGAACGGTGTGATCATCCGGGAGGAGCCATTCGGCAGCAGCCCCATCGTCGCCCCACGGTTGTCGAGCAGGGTGTCGCCGTTGCGGCTGTGGATGTGCCGGAAGTGGTAGACCTCGAGGAACGCTTCGGCGGTGATCTTCCAGTTGCAGGCGACGACCTCGCTGCGGCGGGCGATGGTGCGCAGTGACGTGCCCTGCAGTTCCGCCAACTGCGGGGCGATCGGGCCGAGCCAGTCGGCCAACGACGGCGCTTCGTGGTCCTGGTTGACGAAGATCCAGTTGTCCCATACTTCGCAGCGCAGCGTCTGCAGGCAGCGCTCCGCCTTGTCGAGGCCGACGAAGTCGCGCTCGTCCGGCACGTTGATCAGCGCACCGGAACTGATGTCGTACGTCCACGAGTGGTACTGGCAGCGAAAGGCCCGTGCGCTGCCGACCTGCTCGCGAACGACTGGAGCACCGCGGTGCTGACACGTGTTGTAGAACGCTCGCACCACCGAATCTTTGCCGCGCACGACGATGATCGGTTGGCGGAGATCGTCGAACAGGAAGTAGTCGCCGACACCCGGGATGTCCTCGCTGCGGCCGGCGAGCACCCACACCTTGGGCCACAGGTGTTCCTGCTCGAGATCCCAGAACTCGTCGCTGATGTGGCGACCGACGGGAATGTCGTGGAACGCCGGAAAGCCTTCGGGTGGCGCGGTGCGTTCGAACTCGTAACGCATCTCCGTGCGCAGCCGCTCGACGAGATCGTTGTCCATGGCGATACTCCTGTTTTCGTTTCGTCACCCGGCGAGGGAGCCGGCATCGACGACGAGCACTTCGCCGGTCACCCACGCAGCGAGATCGCTAGCGAGCACGGTGACCATCCGGGCGATGTCGTCCGGCTGGCCGGCGCGGCCCAGCAGCGTGCGGTGCATACGCGAGGCGACATCGAGCCCAGCAGCTGCGAGCGGTGCGAGCTGTGCCTGTACGCCCGGAGTGTCGATCACCCCCGGCGCGACGCCGACGACGCGGATGTCGCGCGCCGCGAACTCGAGAGCGAGATTCTTGGTCAGCCCGATCACCGCGTGCTTCGACGTCGAGTAGCCGCTGATACCGACGGCACCCCGAAAGCCGGTGGTCGAGGCGAGGTTGACAATCACCCCGCCGGACTGCATCCGCCGTGACGCCTCGCGTGCGCCTGCAAAGGTGCCACGTACGTTGACCGTCAGCATCCTGTCGATGAACTCGTCGGTCGCCTCGATCGCCGGTCCGGTCGTCGGGTAGATCCCGGCATTGTTGATCCAGATGTGCAACCCGCCGAGTTCAGCGACGCATCGGTCGGCGGCGGCGGCGAGCGATGCCGTGTCGGAGACGTCGGTCGCGCTGGCGAGGACCCGTCGCCCCGACCGAGCAGCGATCTCGGAGGCGGTCGCCTCGGCCCGCTCGATGTCGAGGTCGGCGACGACGACATCGGCCCCGGCTTCGGCCAGCCGGCCGGCGATGGCGCGCCCGATGCCGCTCGCCCCTCCGGTGACGACAGCGTTGCGGCCGCTGAGCGATAGGAGGTCAGCGAGGCTGCGTGCGGACTGGTCGGCGATCATCGGACTCCTCGTTATCGGTTGGAACGCTGTAACCAATCGATGAATTAATTCGCTTTCTAGCGCAGATCCGCAGGTTGCGTCGAACTATGTTGCCAAGCGTGAACGTTTCCGAGTCGCTGCAGACCCGTCGTCTGACCCGCTTCGACGAGTTTCCCCGGCATCAGATCGGGGCGACATTCGACATCATCGCCGATGGGTCGCCGCACTGGAGCGACGGCTACTACTTCACGATGGGCGACCCGGACGGCGAGTACGCATGGTTCATGGGGTTACGGCTGCATGCCAACAATGACGTGCTCGATGCCTTCGTCTGCGTGTCGACGTCAGAGGCCGGCAGCGAACGCGGCGGGCAGCAGCACAACATGCGCTGGTCCCGTCGGTTGCGTCCCGACATCGACGACATCACCTGCGGCCCGCTCGTGGTGGAGATCGTCGAGGGCTTGCGCACCATGCGGGTGCGCTGCGCACCCAACGAGCACGGCCATGCATGCGATCTGCTGTGGGAAGGCTGGTGCCCGCCGTACAACGAAGACCACGTACAGGTGATCCTCAACGGCCGGTTGCACAGCGACCGCTCGAACTACCTGCAGTGCAGTGTCGTTTCCGGCTGGTTCGAGGTCGCCGGGCGGCGGATCGATGTCGACGACTGGACCGGTGTCCGCGATCACTCGTGGGGCATCGGCAACAACACCGGTGGGCCTAGATCGGTGGCCGTTGCGCCGCTACGTGAACAACCGCCATCACCAGGGCTGCGGCAATGGTGCGTCTTCCGCCTCGGCGATCGCACCGTATTCTGGCAGTTCCACCATCCTGGCGCCGGCGTGTACACGAAGTTCGAGAGCAGATGCATGTTCCCCTACGGCGACGAGCGCCAGTCCTTTGCGTACTCCGCCATCGAGCACTCTGCACGTTTCGCCGAACTCGACGGGGTGACCGTGGCCCGTCTCGTCGCCTGCGACATCGCCTTGACACGACCTGACGGAGCGGTCGAACGCTACCGGATCGAGCCGATCTCCTACCCGGTCTACCTGCAGGGTGGTGGGTACTTCGACGGCTACGACGACGGTCTCGGTCGAGGGGTCTACCGTGGGGAACTGGTCTCCGAGGCCGACACGTGGGACATCGATCGCTTCATCGGCGTCGATGCGCCATCGCATCTCGCCCTCAACCGTTCCCACTACGCCGAGGCGTGGGGCCGTTGCACGAACCTCGATGATCCGACCGACACCGGCAACGGCCACCTCGAGTGCGTCGTGCTCGGCAGGCACCCACAGATCGGGGTGCACCGATGAATGCGCTCGTCCTCGGAGGATCGGTGTTCGTCGGTCGTCGCCTCGTCGAGACGCTCGTCGCCGGTGGCCACCAGGTGACCGTGCTCAATCGCGGGCGAACGCCGAGTGAACTGCCAGGCGGCGTGCAGCACCTCGTCGCCGATCGCACCGATCGTCAATCGATGCGCGCCGCGCTCGACGCCAGGACGTGGGACGCGATCTTCGACGTCTCCGGGTTCGTGATGGCGGCAGGCGGAAGCGATGTCGACGATCTACTCGACCTCGTCGACGGCTCGGTCGGACACTATGTGTACGTCAGTTCGATCATGGCATACGATCAACATCGGGTCGGGGTGATGCCGTGGACAGAGGACATGCCGACAGACACGTCGGGGCCGAGAACCTATGGCGGATTCAAGGCGATGGCAGAGGCGGCGATGCTCGATCGTCA
>JAYTOR010000213.1:0-8194 GCA_043747685.1 Actinomycetota bacterium | reverse complement strand
CCGACCGTAGCCGAGCCGTCGCCGTGCCCGGAAAACTGTCTGCGCTGCCATCTTCGTATCATCGGGTGATGGAACAACCCCTGATCCCCGTCGTCGACTTCTACTTCGATCCGATCTGCCCGTTTGCTTGGATCACATCCCGCTGGATACTCGAAGTCGAACAGCAGCGGCCGATCGACCTGCACTTCAGGGTGATGAGCCTTTCGGTCCTCAACGAAGGTCGTGAGGATCTGCCGGAGCGCTACCGCCAACTGCTCGACACCGGCTGGGGGCCGGTGAGAGTGGCGATCGCCGCCGCCCAGTTGCATGGCGACGACGTGTTGCGCGAGCTCTACACCGCTCTCGGCACTCGCATCCACAACGACGATCGCGAGGACATCGACACTGTTATCGCCGAAGCCCTTGCCGAGGTCGGGCTGCCGATATCGCTCGCCGATGCGGCTACGAGCACCGAGTGGGATCAGGCGCTCCGCACGAGCCACCATCAGGGGATGGACCCGGTCGGCGACGAGGTCGGCACACCGACGATCCACATCGACGGTGTCGCCTTCTTCGGGCCGGTGATGACATCGATCCCGCGAGGCGAGCAAGCGGCCGTGCTGTTCGATGGCGCGCGCGCCCTCGCCAGCTTCGCCGATTTCGCCGAACTGAAGCGATCCCGCAAACAGGCGCTCGACTTCACCTGAGCCCGGTCAGCTGGTCAGGCAACGGCGTTGTATCCGTCGAGCGATGCTCGCCAGCCGTAGCACTTGACGTCAGTACCGGATGAGGTGCGCGCACCGATGACCCAACCGACGCTGTCGTTCCACTGCAGAGAAGCAAGAGCTGCAAGCGGTGTCCGTTGCGGCCAGAAAAGCTTGACTCGCAGTACAGCTCCGTTGTCGAGCCAGAGCGTCAGACGGTCTCCGCAGAACCCGCAGCGGCTGTCCCGAATGGCCAGCGGGGCACCCGAACGCAGCTGTCTGCCGAGTCGCTCGAGCCGTAGCTCGTTCACCATGCCGTCCTCCGCATGGTCGAGTTCGCGCCACTCCGTCTCGAGGTCCTTCATCGCGTTCACATGCCCTAGCACGTTCCCAGTGTGCACCTTTTCAGCCCGTCGGAGCCATCGTGGTGTGCCGGTTCTACGGAAATTCAACGGTCCTGTTCGACCGTTCGGCGGTCGACCGCCTTCGCCGACTCAGGCGTTGATCTCATCGCGGATGTTGATCTCGATCATCACACCGTTGGGATCGGTGACATAGATCTGCTGGAGACGGAACGAAGGCGACTCGACCGCCTTGTAACGAACGCCGAGACGGTCGAGTTTGGCACATACGTCGCCGAAACCGCTTCCCTCGAAGGCGACGTGATTGACAGACCCTGAGTTGCCGGGGGAATCGTGATCGACGAAGTTGACGTGCACCACGGGATGGTCGCCGAGGAAAAGCCAGGTGCCGGGCGGTGCCAACGCAGGCCGCCTCTCCGGGCTGTTGACGAGACCGAGGACGTCTTCGTAAAACCGGACTGTCTCGTCTGCTCGGTTCGTCTCGACGTTGTAGTGATCGAGTTTCTTCAGGTGCATCGTGTCCCCCACGGCTGTGTCGTCGCCCCAACGTACCGCACCCGTCGGGGGCGACCGCCGAGCCACCCGAGTCACGAGATGTCGCAGCAGCTGCGAGAACCGGTGACCCGGGCCGACCGCCGAGCCACCCGAGTCGGTTTGCTGACTGCGGTCACACGGAGGGGTTCAGGTCGTGAGTTCGAGACCGGCGAGTTGGCCGTCCGCTCGCCAGTCTCCGAGCACGTTGATGAAGGCGATCGCGCCGGTGCCGTAGCTGCTGTTGCGCGCACTGCGCTCACCTGGCCTGCCCTCGTTGTTGTAATAGCCGGGTGTGCATGACTCGAGGAACTTCTGGTTGGTGACGGCGAGGCGGACAATCGTGTCGACCCACGCAGCCTCTGCGTCCGCTGCAGCTTCGATCCGGCGAATGTCATGCTCGAAGGCGTGGGCAAGGATGTAGGCGAGGTGGCGGCTCAGCTCGTCGAGCATGTGCGGGAAGTTGACGGTGAAGCCCGACTGGATGTTGCTGAAGATGAAGCAATTGGGGAACTCGCGGCTGTGCATGCCGTGGAGCGTCATTGCGCCGTCCGCCCACTTCTCGGTCAGCGTCAGGCCGCCGCTGCCGACGAGCTCGTAGCCGGATCTGCGGGTGTAGTCCGTGCCGACCTCGAACCCGGTCGCGTAGATCAGGCAGTCGAGTTCGTACTCGACTCCGTCGACGACGACGCCATTTTCGGTGATGCGCTCGATGCCGCGACCCTTGGTGTCGACGAGGGTGACATTGGGGCGGTTGAAGGTGGCGAGGTATTCGTCGTGGAAACACGGGCGTTTACAGAACTGGCGGTAGTACGGCTTCAACGCCTCGGCGGTGACGGGATCGTTCACGAGCGCGTCGACCCGCGCCCTGATCTGTTCCATCTTCTCGAAGTCGGCCATCTCCATCGTGTTCGACAGCCCATCGGCGGTCAGGTTGGCACGGCCCTGCCTGACCATCACCAACAGCTTGCCGATGATGTCGGTCCAGCCATCGTCGACGAGATCCTCCGGCTCGAAGACGCCGGAGACGAGGTTGTTGAAGTTGTCCATCCGCCGCCGCTGCCACCCCGATTCGAGCGTCTCGGCCCACTGCGGATCTGTCGGCCGGTTGGCTCGCACATCGACCGAAGACGGGGTCCGCTGGAAGACGAACAACTGCTCAGCCGACGCGCCGAGATGTGGAACGCACTGTACGGCCGTCGCGCCGGTACCGATGATCCCGACACGCTTGCCGCTCAGACCGTCGAGGTTGCCGGACGAGTCCCCACCGGTGTATGCGTAGTCCCACCGGCTGGTGTGGAAGGTGTGCCCCTGGAACGATTCGATTCCCGGAATGCCGGGCAGTTTCGGCCGATGAAGCGGGCCGTTTGCCATGCAGACGAACCGGGCTCGCATGCGATCGCCACGATTCGTACTGATGACCCAGCGGTCGTCGTCCTCGTCCCATCGAAGTTCGGTGACCTCGGTCTGGAAGCAGGCATTGCGATAAAGGTCGAAATGCTCGCCGATCGCCCGGCTGTGGGCGAGGATCTCCGGTGCCCGTGAGTACTTCTCCCTGGGGATGTAGCCGATCTCTTCGAGCAGCGGCAGGTAGATGTACGACTCGACATCACACGCTGCGCCCGGGTACCGGTTCCAATACCAGGTCCCGCCGAAATCGCCACCCTTCTCGATCACCCTGATGTCGGCGATGCCGGCTTGACGCAGGCGCGCCCCTGCGAGCAACCCGCCGAAGCCGCCGCCGATGATCGCCACATCGACCGTGTCGGTCAGCGGATCGCGGGTGATCCGCTCGACATACGGATCCTGCAGGTAGCGGGCAAATGATCCAGCGACCTCGACATACTGCTCGTTACCTTCATCGCGCAGCCGCCGATCCCGTTCCGTGCGGTATTTCTCCCGAAGGGCGTCAGGGTCAAACGAGGGCGGGGCCTGCTGATCGATCGTCACCCGAATGTCTTACCCCGAGTGCCACTGAACTGGCGACCCGGAGTCCAGCGCGCAGGACCACGTGAGATCAAGAACACAGACCTGGGCCATCGAGTCGATCCGATGAACCGGGTGGAATCCGGAGCGCTCAGCGGCGTCGCTGCTGCCGTCTGGGCTGATGGCGAAGAGCCGTACTACGGGGGCTTCGGCGCGGCATCGGCGACGACACCGATATCTGCTCAGACCATCTTGTGGATCGCCTCGATGACCAGGGCGTTGACGGCGGTTGCCGCTATGCAACTCGTCGAACGTAAGATTCTAACGCTTGATGAACCGGTTGGTTCATATGTGCCGTACCTTGCGGCGGTACAGGTGCTCGACAGGTTCGAAACGGACGGTGCGCCACGACTACGCGACTCGAAACGTCCAATCACGCTCCGCCATCTGCTGACGCACACGTCCGGTTTCGGGTATGACTTCGCCGACGCCGACTATCTGCGGTTCACGAGAATGCTTCTCGGCAATGGCAACCTCGAGGGCACGACGGTGCTCATCGCCGAATCCGTCGAGCTGATGGCCCGGAGCCATACCACAGCCGCTGTCGACGGCTGGCAAGCAGTGAACCCGATGATGACGAACGCTGTCGATCTCACCGCCAGCGGGCCGATCGGAGGGGGTCTGAGTTTTCTGGTCAACGAGACACCGACTGCCGAGGGACGGTCGCCAGGCAGCCTGTCGTGGGCAGGACTGGCGAACACCTACTACTGGATCGATCGCCGACGTCGAACCACCGGCGTCTTCGCTACACAGGTGCTCCCCTTCTACGACGCAGCCGCTCTGCAGACATTCCGACGGTTCGAGGCAACCGTCGACGCCGTTCTACCAGTCGACGCTGTCTGATCGCCAGTATCGTTGTCAGGGTCCAGGTCTCGCCCGTTGGTTGCCGCTTCGCGCGACCGTCACGCGGACGACACGCGAACGATGCAGTTTGCAGAGGTCGATCACGGTGCGGCAGAGTGCGTGCTTGGCTGAGTGGCTTTCGGAGCGTTCGAGGAACGGCGGCGTCGACGAAATCCCGCTGCCTGTCACCACCGGCCGGCTGTGGCTGTGCGGCAAGCACTTCGTCGGCCCGAATCCCGAACGGGCGCTCGAACGGACTGGCGCGTCGACGCTCGTCTGTCTCAACGAACGATCGGAGCTCGACGATCGGTACCCGGACTACGTGCATTGGCTGCAGGCGAACGCTTCGATGCGAGCAATCTGGTTTCCGATCCCCGATCTGCACGCCCCGACCGTGCGCGCCGCAGCTCCGCTCCTCGACGAATTGCGGAAACGACTCGATGTCGGCGACGGCATCCTGTTGCATTGCGGGGCCGGCATCGGGCGAGCGGGAACGATCGCTGCGGCACTGTTGATCACGCTCGGGATGCCACGGGACGCTGCGACACAGACGGTTGCCGATCATCGCCCCGGCGCCGGACCCGAGGCGGGAGCGCAAGCCGATCTCCTCGTCGCCCTCGCTCGGAAGAACGCAGACGAATGTCTTACGATCGCCAGATCGACGCCAGCAACGACGGAGGACCACCGATGCTGAGGTGGGCGATTCTCGGGACGAGTTTCATCTCGGAGACGATGATGCGGGCAGTTGCCTCGAGTCCTGGGTCAGTGGCGACGATCGTGTACGGGCGTGATGCGGAGCGGCTGGAAGACTTCCGTACCAGGCACGAGATCGCCCGTTCGACGACGTCGCTCGAACAGGCCGTTACCGACCCGGAGATCGACGCTGTCTACGTCGGTCTCCCCAACCACGTTCACCACCTCGCTACCAGTGCGGCTGCCCGCGCCGGCAAGGCCGTGCTCTCCGAGAAATCGCTGACCGTCACGAACGCCCAGGCCGACGAACTGCTCGGCGCAGTCGAAGGAAAGGTGCTGTTCGTCGAGGGTCTGATGTACCTGGCGCACCCGGTCATCGCCCGCTTCGTCGAGGTGCTCGGCGACGGGCGGTTGGGCGGACTGAAAGCGGTTCATGCCAGTTACGCGGCCGACATCTGGCAACTCGTCAATCCGAGCGGAGGCGGAGCGATCTACAACCTCGGCTGCTACCCGGCGTCGTTCGTGCAGTTGGTCGTCGACACATTGGACGGCGACGGCAGCTTCGAGCGGGGCACACTGACAGCGACGGGCAACGTGTCTCCGGTCGACGCCAACGTTTCGGAGACGGCTGCGAGCATGCGATTCGAATCCGGAGCACTCGCGTCGATCCACACGGCGGAGACCTACGGCATGACGTCGCGCTTCGAAGTGCACGGTGACGACGGAGTACTCGCGTTCGTCACCAATCCTTGGCTGCCGGCACCGGGAACGAACGCCTTCGAATGGATTCCGTATGACGGAGCGGCGGAACGCTTCGAGGTGACAGATCCGCTCGACGCCTTCGACCATCAGGTACGGATGATGGAAGCGCTTGCTGCTGCAGGACGGCTCGAAGCGCAACGACCGAGTCCTCGCCTCGCCGATTCACGAGCACTGATCACGATGCTGACCGAGTGGGAGGCGGCGACAAGATCATCGTTCCAAAGCTGAGATCGGCCGCCTCTGGTAGTCATCTGCTTGGAGCAGCCGCCGAGGTCGAGCGACTACGATCGCCGCCCATGGGTATCGCCGACGAAAAATATGTGTCGCTCACGACCTACCGCCGAACTGGCGAGGCTGTGTCGTCGCCGGTATGGATCGCCGCGCTCGCCGATGGGACGGCTGGCTTCACGACTGATCTTGACAGCGGCAAGGTCAAGCGAATACGCAACAACCCGAAGGTCTGCCTCCGCCCGTGCACGATGCGCGGCAAGGTAGCGCCCGGTGCCGAGGAAGTCGCCGCAACAGCAACCATCCTGACCGATACCGACATGGCGCCGGTCCGTCGAGCGATCATCAAGAAATATGGCCTCATCGGCAAGGTGATCGGCGTCGGTGAGAAGATCGCCGGGGTCCTCCGAGGCTCGCGACCCAGCAAGACCTGCGCAATATCACTGCACATCGACTGATGATCGAATGATGATCGAATGAATGCATCGGCGGCGGCCTGTTCAACACTGCTGTTCAACTTTGGTAGCTGGCCGGGCGGATCTCTCCTGAGCCTCGCTGGATGAGCGTCGTCGCGATTTCCTGCTGCAGTGAGGGCGTCGCGAGTCCGTCGATACGGGCGAAGAGCGTCTCCGCAGCCGCACGTCCGATTTCCGGGGGTGTTGCGCGACGACGCTGACAGCGGGATCGAGGAGGTCGGCCATCGGGAAGTCGTCGAATCCGACCAACGCGACCGTGTGCAGATCAGCGTAGATGTCGCCATCGTCGATTGGAACGCCGAGCGACCGATGGGCGTCACGTAGCCCCGGAAGCGAAGTTCTGCAGTCGCAATGGTCCGGAGATCACCGACGTAGGCGATCCGTCGATGACCACGTTGCAACATGTGAACATAACCTTCACGCGCCCCGGTGCGGTTCGTGCTGACCACCGAGTCGGCGTCGGGGTGTCGCGAGAGACGGTCGACGAACACCATCCTCATTCCGGCGCGGCGTTCCGCCGTCAGGTAGCTCTGGTCGTCGCCGGCCGGAACGATGATCACGCCGTCGACCCTGCGCTCGACAAAGGTCTGCACAAGCGCTCGTTCGGTTTCAGGATGCTCGTCGACGGAACTGGCGAGCACGAGAAACGCCACGTTGTCGGGCGACGCCGAGGCATCGAAACTGGCCGGCAACAAGGTGCCGAACGTCCTGCTCAGCGTGTACATGGTTGTCGGTGCGATCACGACGGTCGGCGCGTGGATATTGATGAGCCGAATCGGTTCCGCCAGCCCGAACGCCGCAGAGAACGCCACCTCGACACGATCACCGCAGTCGTCATCGGCGGCACCAGCGAGTTCGGTGGACGCGGCATCCTTGCCGGATCGTTGATCGGGGCGTTGATCGTCGGCGTCTTCCGTAACGGCCTGTCGCTCGCCGGGGTCGACCCGAACTCGCAGGGTTTTGCCGTTGGTGGACTGATCGTCGTCGCCGTGAGTATCGACCAGTGGATCAGGAGATCGTCGAAGTGACAGCCAGCATCATCAAGGACAACGTCTCCCCGCGCCAGCCGATGTTGAGCGCACGTGGGCTTGTCAAGACATTCGGCAGAGTCGTCGGACTCAGCGGTGTCGACATCGATCTCTACCCTGGCGAAGTACTCGGAGTGATCGGTGACAACGGTGCAGGAAAATCAACATTGATCAAATGCCTGACAGGTGCAAACATCCCCGATGCCGGCACCGTCTACCTCGACGGCGAACCTGTGCATTTCCGCCGGCCGGAAGACGCCAGGGCCGCCTGGCATCGAGACGGTCTACCAGTCCCTTGCCGTCGCTCCGGCGCTGGATATTGCCAGCAACCTGTACCCCGGACGTGAGCAGCGACAGGCCGGGATACTCGGCTCGGTGTTCAGGATTCTCGACAAATCCGGAATGAACAAGGCCGCAAAGGCGCATCTGACGGCGCTCGGCATCGGCACGATCCAGAACATGTCCCAAGCAGTCGAGACGCTGTCCGGCGGTCAGCGCCAAGCCGTCGCCGTTGCCAGGGCTGCCGCCTTCGGCAGCTGCGCCGTCGTCCTCGACGAACCGACCGCTGCCCTCGGTGTCGAGGAGTCTGGTCAGGTCCTACA
>JAYTOR010000212.1:0-2339 GCA_043747685.1 Actinomycetota bacterium | reverse complement strand
GGACGGTCATCGAACCGAACCGGGTCGAAGTCACAGCGAGATGTCGAGGACTTCGAAGTCTTCGGAGATCTCCGAGAGCGAGAATTGTTCGCCGGCCGGCACGACCACGGACGTCGCCCGCTGCAGAGGAACCACTCCCCTGCCATCGACATGCATCGTCGCCTGGCCCCCGAGGACGAACAGTTGCAGGAACTCGCCGTGATGCACGACCGGGCCGACGACATCGCCATCGTCAGCAACAGTCGGCCTGGCAACGACGGCCTGTGCGAGCCCGAACGTCGCCGCACCGATTCCGCTGTCGCGACAGACCATCCCCGATGCTCGCCACGGGCCGTAGTCCGCATCTGCGGCGACGTGGCGCACAAAGCGCTGTCCTGCGAAATCCCGATCCGGACGGAGCAACCCTGTCGGAAGTTCGATGTCGTGGTCACGGGTCGTCAGGTGTTCAGCCGGACAGCCGACCTCGACGACCTCCAGACCGGGCGAGGCGTTGAGCACGCGGTGACGGATCTTCGTCGGCTGCAGGACGCAATCACCGGCGTGGAGCACGAACGGCCCGCCCTGATCCTCGTACACCACCTCGACCCAACCTCGAGCGCAAAAGATCATCTGGAAACGAACGTCATGGAAATGGACGTAATCCGGAACCGGACCACCGTCAGGAATCTCGATGTGCGAGGAGATGAATCGGCCGCCCAGACGGTCAGGAATCAGATCCCGGTAGCGCATGCCTGCCCTGCCGGTGATCCACGACGAATCATCGTCCAGTCGGCTGACGACGAACGACGACTGCAGCGGCGGCACATCCAACTGGGGGGCCGAACGGATGATCTCGACGAGGGTGCCGTTCGGAGCGCTCATCGAACGGATTCCACGATCGAACGAATCGTCGGAGACGACGATGATCCGTCCCGCCACAAGCGGATCGGCGACTGGATCGAGGCGTAGTTCGAGCTGGAGGCCCGGCAAGGACACGATCGCCCGTGCGGGGCTGTCTGCCGGCCAGATGTTGTTCAATTGGAAGCCCAGTTCGTTGCAGAAGAAGTCGATGGTGGCGACCAGGTCGGCGCACGGGAGTGCCACTCTGGACATCGACGCTGCAGGTGTCGAGCCACGCACGGCCATGCGATCAGCGGTCGCTGTCTCGATGGGCACCTCGACCATCTCAGCCTCCGGTCGCACCGGCGACAACGGGGGCGAAGTCACGAACCTTGTCGCCCGGAATCACGGTGTACGAGTAGCCCCAACGTTCGCGTCGGGCATGCAGGCGCTCGATGATCTCGGGAACAGAACCGATCAACGTCAGCGGACAGTCGAGCACGTCCTGCGCCGGCGATTCGAAAAGTCCAGCCAACATATCGGCGAAACCGATGCTGTCATCGACGACCTCGGCGACCGAGAGCCAGGCGTTGAGTTCCAGATCGTCGAAGCGATCACCGGCGGCCTCGCGGACCCAGGCAACTTTCTGGTCGATGCTCGACGGCATCGCGTCATGCGCTGCAGCCGTGTCGATCTCGCCGGAATGGATCGACGCGTTGACCCCGACGATGTCGGCCGTCGTCGCTGCGAAACGCAGCACCCGCTTGCCCCCGCCGGCGACGATGAACGGCGGGCCACCTGCGCGGTGCGGCTTCGGTGTCCCATCGAGGTCCGTGATCCGGTAGTGCTCGCCGTGAAACGTCACCGGTTCGTCGGCGAACAGCGCCTTGATCACCGAGACGTGCTCGATCATCCGATCCACTCGTACCTTCGGCGATTCCATCGTGATGCCGGACCGCTCGTAGTCGAGCGTCTTCCAGCCAGCACCGAGCCCGACTTCCAGGCGCCCACCCGACAGCAGATCGATTGTCGCCAACTCGCGAGCAAGGACGGCCGGATGGCGAAAATCGCAGTCGAGAACGAGTGACCCGATGTTGAGCGTCGTGGTGACGGCCGCCGCCGTTGCCAGCGCAGCGATCGGTCCGAGGCCCTCGTCGAAGTGGTCCGGCACGAATAGCGTCGAATAGCCGAGCGCTTCGACCTCACGTACTGAATCAGCCCACGACATACCATCGAGCGGGTGTTGCATGTCGGCAGCAAAGCGAAATCGTCGAGCGTGAGCCATCGGTACTTTCTAACCGCGATCGTTCGCATAACGGCAGCCGCCCGCCCTGAGCCGCTGGCGAAGGTGGCCGGTGAGATCGAGCTGCTGGGCCGTCGCGTGATCGCCATCCCGACCGGTGTCACGGTTCGTGCCGACCTGGAGCGGCTCGCCGAGCAGACCGTCGCCGCCTTCGGACCGGTCACGATCGAGGTCAACAACGCTGGTGGCCTCCAGGGCGAACCGATGGGCGTCCTCA
>JAYTOR010000211.1:0-26761 GCA_043747685.1 Actinomycetota bacterium | reverse complement strand
ATCGGTGAATCCCGCCAAGATCGGCTCGACACACTGGATGCAATCGCTTCAAGCCATGCCCGGCACGGTCACGTTCAGGAGGTGATCGTCCAGAACTTCCTGCCCAAGGCCGGAACCTCGATGCACCGGCACGCACCCTGCCCGACCGATGAGTTCTTGTGGACCATCGCCGCCGCCCGTCTGCTTCTGGCTTCCGACATCCACCTTCAGGCACCACCCAACCTGTCCGACGAACTCGGCCCTCTGGTCGACGCCGGTATCGACGACTGGGGCGGCGTGTCGCCAGTTACAGCCGACCATGTCAACCCCGAACGGGCGTGGCCGGCCCTCGGGATCCTGCGCGCCGCAACCGAGGCCGCCGGCCATGTGCTGGCCCCCCGCTTGACCATCTACCCCGAGTTCGTACGCCGTCCGACGACATGGCTGGACCCAGGCCTGCAGTTCCCGGTGATGGATGCCTCGGACGCTGAAGGTCTGGGTCGTGACCACCCGTGGGCCTCGGGCGGCGAGTTCCCCCCGCCAGAACTGCTTTCTCTATTCGTGGCCCCATCGAATCCCACCCGCCCAGAGGTGGTCACGCTGGCCGCAACCGGCGGTGCTGTGGCCGAGGTGCTGGCTGGTGTGCTGTCGGGCCACAGGGTCGACGAGGACGAGATCGTGACACTGTTCGGCGCACGGGGACCCGAAGTGCGGGCCGTGGCCGAGGTGGCCGACCAGCTCCGCTACGACAGCATCGGCGACGATGTCACCTTCGTCGCCAACCGGAACATCAACTACACCAACGTCTGCACCTTCAAGTGCCGATTCTGCGGCTTCTCCAAGGGCCCGTTGTCGATGAACCTGCGCGGCAAGCCGTACCTGTTGACGCTCGAGGACATCGCCAATCGGGCGGCGGAGGCGCAGGCACTCGGGGCGACCGAGGTGACGTTGCAAGGTGGGATCCATCCTGATTTCGACGGTGACTATTACATCGACGTCTGCCGTGCAGTTTCAGAGGCGGCGCCGGGGATCCACGTCCACGGGTTCACCGCTCTCGAAGTGACCGAGGGTGCCAAACGGCTCGGTGAGCCGCTCGACCAGTACCTGCGCCGACTGATGGATGCCGGACTGCGATCGTTGCCGGGCACCGCTGCGGAGATCCTCGACGACGGCATCCGCCAGATCCTCTGCCCTGACAAGGTGTCGACGCAGGAATGGCTCGGTGCCCACGAGATCGCTCACGGCGTGGGTCTTGCATCGAACGTGACGATCATGTTCGGTTCGGTCGAGCAGCCTGTGCATTGGGCCCGACACCTCGTCGCCACCCGTGACCTGCAGAAGCGAACGGGCGGTTTCACCGAATTCGTCCCGTTGCCGTTCGTGCACATGGCTTCGCCCATCTATCTGCAGCGCAAGTCACGTCGCGGACCGACGTTTCGCGAAACACTGTTGATG
Organism: Actinomycetota bacterium; assembly: GCA_043747685.1. Classification (GTDB taxonomy): domain Bacteria; phylum Actinomycetota; class Acidimicrobiia; order Acidimicrobiales; family Ilumatobacteraceae; genus JANXUF01. Next base: position 25,327 of record JAYTOR010000211.1, on the reverse strand, counting down.
CATGCCGTCGGCCGCCTCGCCTACCGCGGCCTGATCGACAACGTCCAGGCATCGTGGGTGAAGATCGGCATCGGCGGCGTCCGCCAATTACTGCAGGCCGGCGTCAACGATCTCGGTGGCACGCTGATGAACGAGAACATCTCGCGGGCTGCCGGCGCGACCCACGGCCAAGGCCTCGAGCCGGACGACTTCGCCCGTATCATCGAACCACTCGGCCGCCCCCTGGCGCAACGCAGCACGCTCTACGAATTTCATGAGCCTGCGTAGAGCAAAGGCGTCAGACCGCGACGTACGTCGACGCCCCGTCGACCGTTGTCTCAACGACTCGGCCTTCGTCGATCAGCTTCAGCAGGTGCGACTTAACGCTGCGGGCGGCCGGTTTGTGCAGTTCGATTCGGACATCGGCGTAGAGCACGGCGACGATCGCCTCGATCGACAACGGTCCGCTACGGACGAGTTCGAGTATCTGGCGCTCACGATCGCGGCGGTGTCCGAGATACGCCTCGACGAACGGGCGAGGGTCGGTGATCGGACCGCCGTGTGTCGGTCGATATACGGCATCACCAGGTCGGCCGAGCAGCTTCTCGAGCGAGTCGAAGTATGCCGCCATGTCACCGTCCGGCGGTGAGATGACCGCCGTACTCCAGCCCATCACGTGGTCACCGGTGAAGACAGTCGACTCCTCGGCAAGTGCAAAGCACAGATGGTTCGAACAGTGGCCGGGAGTGTGGATCGCTTCGAAGGTCCAGCCAGGGCCGGCGATCGTGTCGCCGTCGACCGTCGGTGCGGATGGGACGAAGTCGAGGTCGACCGACTCCTCCGGTTTGACGTCGGCGTCGGGATCGGCCTCGAACGCGCCGTGCGGCCCGAAGCCGTACGTCGGCGCACCGCTTTCCTCGGCGAGCCACGCCGACAAGGGGGAATGGTCTGCGTGCGTATGGGTGATGAGGATCGCCCGCACGGTCGACCCGTCGAGTGCGGCGTGCAGAGCGTCTCGGTGCGAGTCGAGCCGCGGGCCTGGATCGATCACCGCCACATCACCACCGGCGAGGCCGACGACGTACGTGCCGGTCCCGAGATAAGTGTACTTCGAGGGATTCTCGGCGGTGATCCGACGCACGAGCGGGCTGATCCGCTGGACTGCACCGTAGGTCACCTCGATCGGCGCGACGAACGGAATCGCAGCAGCCATCAGCGATCGCTTTGGAGAGCAAAGACGTTGGAAGTGGAACGGGCAGGCAACATCAGCGACGTCCGACCGGTGTCAGGAGTAGGGTCTGGATGGAGTGCCCGACGGAGCCGAGTTCGTCGAACAGTACCGAACTGCTCATCCCGATGCCGTTCGGCTGCCACACCGACATTGCCGACATCCCCATCCATTCACCAATTGGATCTCGGTGCAGGGTCACCGCCAGATCGGTGTTGACGAAGCTGACATCCAGGGCCTCGGCATTGCGCCCGAAGGCGTTGCCGCAGTCGGCAAGCGGGCAGATGCGTTGGAACGGCGACATCGTTTCCTCTGCGAGCAGCGGAACGGTGTGCATCCAGACCGTCGTCGGTCCCGGAGTGAGATCCTCTCCTGGCGGATAGCGCAGCTGCACGCCGGCCATGAACGCTGGCCTGCCATGGCCGGTCTGCCTGATCGGAAATGCGCCGGGAAGGCTGTCGGCGAGGATCGGGGTGTCGAAGCGGTCGCCGAGTGTCGCTTCCATCACCGGTCGATCGATGATGTGCGATCCGCGCGCATCGACCCGCGGATTTCCGTCGAGATCGACGATCGTCAGTGATGTCGTCGAGGTTGTTCGGCCCGATCGTGTGACCTCGCCGATGATCCGGAATCCGGCCATCGGGACCGTCTTGCCGAGCTCGATCCACAACCTCGTGAGGCGTTGTCCCGGTATGAGTTGCTCCGAAGCCCGAGCGAGCATGCCGGCCGGAGGTCCGGCGTGACAGGCCATTGCGTCCCATGGCCCGCGGGCGAAATCGGTCCCGACGAAGACGTCGCCCTCGGGTGTCGGGGTCACCGTGAAAAAGCTGGAACTCACCCGACGGACGTTACGCCCATCCGGCTGACGCTGGCGGCTCAGGTCGCATGCTGTGCGATCTCAAGCGCCAGCGTCGCCGTCGAAGTCTGGGCGGCCGGACTGTCAAAAGGTGGCGGTGACTTCGCCGACGGGGTGACCGTGACCGAGGACGGGGACTCGCCAAGCGGATTGGGCGTCGGAGACGTCGATGCCGATTGCCGCCAGCGCAGCCGCCATCACGACCGGTCTGGCGCGGTCGCCGCCGTCGGCAATTTTCAAGGCGACAGCCCGACCGTCCGGCAGTGCCGCGACGAACATCCCGTCTGCTCCGTCCTTGGCCATCAGCCCAGGAATCGTCTGCATGAACGTCGTGACGTCCCGGCCTGGCCCGCCGACATTGAACGGGAACGTCGTCATCGCCTCGTAGACGCGGTGTTCGTCGGAGGGTGCCGGCGCGATGGCAATGTTGCGAAACGCTTGCGCCATACCGACGAGCGGCAACACGTGTGCCGGCGCACCGCACCCGTCGATGCCGATGTGATTTATCTCGCGTACTGCCAACTCGGCAATCGTCTCGGTGATCCTGCGTTGCAGCGGGTGCTCGACATCGAGGTAGGCGCCGTCCTCGTATGCCCATTCGTTGCATTTGCAAGTAGTGACCATCGCAGCGTGTTTGCCGGAGCAGTTCATCTGCAACGACGTCTTGCCGCCACCGTCCCTGACGATCGCCCGCATCGAGTCATCGTCGAGCGGATAGTCAGCTGTGTTGGCCAACGCGCGCTCGTCGAGGTCAGCGCTGACAAGGATCTGCAGTGCAAGAGCGAGGTGTGCCGGCGTTCCAGAGTGGCTGGCACATGCGAGCGCGAGCAGTTCCGGTGAGAGGTCGAGTCCGGCGCGCAACATTGCGACCGCCTGCATCGGCTTGTTCGACGACCGCCCGTAGACCGCCAGTTCCGGATCGCCCAGCGCCAACTCGACCTCGCCCGAAACGTCGAGGGCGACCAGCGCGCCGAAGTGATACGACTCCTGATGATCCGAACGCGTGGTGATGGCGAGCAGTTCGAAGGAATCGCTGACAGGCATGTGGTGGTCTCCGGGTCGGAATGAAGAGGAAAGATTCGGTGGCGGCGCAAGCTTCGTGCTCAGCGCAGCCGTGCCTGCTCGACGAAGGCATCGAACAGTCGCTGCTGGACAGGGTCGTCCATCGCTGTGTCCTCAGGGTGCCATTGCACGCCAACGACCCAGCCACGTTCGAACTCGATCGACTCGGTGATGCCGTCTGCTGTCCTGGCGACGACCGTGAGGCCGTCACCGATGCGATCGAGCGCCTGATGATGGTACGAGTTGCCGATGATCTCGTTCGCAAGGTCCTCGCCGGGATCGAATGCCTTGGCAAGATGCGATCCCGCCTGGACCTCGACGACATGGGGGATGCCTTGTGCTGCCGGACCGCCGGGCGGGCCGTGGTCGATCAATCCTTCGATGTCCCCGAGATGCTGGATCAGTGAGCCGCCGAGGGCGACGTTGATCACCTGCATGCCGCGACACAGCGCAAGCGTCGGCAGCTCCAACTGCAACGAGGCCTGCGCGAGGGTCGTCTCGAATTCGTCGTTCTCATCATTGACGGAATAGACGTGCGGGTGGGGCTCCTGGCCGTAGCGCGACGGGTTGACATCGGAGCCGCCCATCAACAGCAACCCATCGAACCGACGCAACAGCGCAGCGGCCCCACCCTGCCCGAACGGCTGCGGCGCGAGAACCGCCGGTTCCCCACCGCCGCGAAGGATTGCGTCGAGGCAACGTCGCCCGGCGAAGGCGACAGCGTCCCTCGAAAGTTTGCCGCGAGCGCCAATTCGACCGGCAACGGCGATCAGCGGCTTCATTGTTGCGACGATATCCGCCAGACTGGGAGCGATGAGCACCAGCGACCCCGAACCACCCGCACCGACGTCGCTGCCGAACGTCGACGAACCGAAGCCGATGACGGAGTTGCCGGCGATGTCGGGATCCGACGATCTGCCGACGGACGCCGAGTTTGCTGCCGACGAAGCGCTCGCCGAAGGTGAACTGTCAGACGAGGTCGGTGAAAACGTGGACGGTGATGTCGACGCTGCGGTCGAGGCGATGGACTTCGATGGTGAGGTGCCAGACGCTGCCGAGTACTACGGCTATGACGAGGTCTACCCGTGGGAGACCGACGACGAGGGGCCTCGTGTCCCACCGAAACGGCACAAGGGTGGCGGAGCGGTCATGCTCGGCGCAGCGATGCTCGGGCTGCGCGATGTGCTGTACGGCAGGCCCAAGGAGGATACGGCAATCGAGATCGAGGCGTCTGGCGATCCGCCGAACGTCGACCTCGACGGCATGGACATGGAGATCGACGAGAACCGTCGCGCCGTCGGCCCGCCGCTCGACGACATCAAGGCACGGGCTGTCCAGAACCGCCGCTCCCGCCGTCGCCCCCCGACGAATTGACCTCGACGAACTGCCCTCGACGAACTGCGCTGGAGCGTTTGTGCAGTTGAACCATGCCAGGTGGCTGTTGTGCAAACGCTCAGGGCTGGGAGGCGATGGCTGATTCGACAAGCGGGGCGAGGTCACCTCTGGTGGCGACTTCGATGCGGTCGAGACCGAGCCAGCCGGCCATCGAGCGCATCTCGACGGCCAGCGCTTCGGCCACATCGGTCTGAGGGATTCCGGGCTCGCCGAAGATGCCTTTTGCGAGGAGTGCGCCGTTCTGACGGTCGGCTTTGAGGTCGACCCTGGCGACCAATTCGCCCCGGTACATGAACGGCAGCACGTAGTAGCCGTACTGTCGCTTCGGTTCCGGCACGTAGATCTCGATGCGGTAGTGGAATCCGAACAGCCGCTCGTTGCGATCGCGGTTCCATACCAGTGAATCGAACGGTGACAACAGCGACGACGCCTTGATCCACCGGGGCAGGCGGTGGTCCGGATCGAGGTACGTCGGTTGTTTCCAACCGTCGACCTCAATCGGGATCAAGCGGCCTTCCTCGACGAGTTCGGCGATGAACGGGCGTGCCTTCGGAACGTTCTGGCGGTGGTAATCGCACAGGTCGGCGACCGTGCCGACCCCGACCGACCTGATCGCCAATGCCAACAATTCCTTACGTGACTCGGCGTCCGTCGGTGTCGGCTGGTCGAGGGCTGCGGCCGGTAGCACTCGATGGGTCACGTCATAGACGCGGGCGAAATCACTGGCGCGTCGATGGGCGGTGATCTCGCCGGTGAGGAACAGGTATTCGAGGGCGACCTTTCCGTCGTCCCAATCCCACCATGTGCCCTTGGGGCCGACGCGTTCGGAAACGTCGCCGGCGACGACGGGACCGGTCGTCTCGATGCGTTGCAGCAGCTCGGGAACGAAGTTCGGACGCCGCTCTCGCAGTTCGAGGAACCGCTTCCACCGAGGCTGCGTTTTGCTGAGCTCCATCTTGTACCGATGGAGGTAGTGGTGAGCAACGGGGACATGGGCCGCCTCGTGAGCCCAATACTCGAACAGTTCGCCGGCCGCAGTCGCTTCGGCGATCAGCGTGCGTGGATGCGGGCCGAGCCTGGCGAACAGGGGCAGTTCCTGGCTGCGAACGAGGACGTTGACGGAGTCGATCTGGATGAGACCGACCTTGTCGAACACCTTCCTCAGGTGCCGCCTGTCGATTTTGCCGGTCGGCCGCGGTTCGGCAAACCCCTGCGCCGCAAGGGCGATACGACGTGCCTGGTCCAACGACAACGACTCCACAGTGCGCACGACGATATCGCTCGCGAGGCGCGCAGACGTTCGTCGTCAATCGGTCGGGACGAGGCAGCCGGTGATGAGGCGGCGCATGCCGGCGTCGAAAGTGCGTTTTCGAGCGGCGGCTGTTGTTTCGAACGCCATGCCTGCGAGTTCCAACGAGACGTAGCCGTGGATGGCGGCCCACAGATGGTTGGCGATCTCGAACGGTTCACCGTCGATCGAACCGACTCGGATCGAATCGGCGACTGCATTGACGAGTCCGTCGAAGGTCGCTCTGGCCACGGAACGCGCCTCGGCAGACGGCTGGTAGTCGGGGACGGCGTGCCCGAACATCACGACGTAGTGGGTCGGGTTGGCCAACGCCCATCGTCGATAGGCCGCGCCCAGTAGGGCAACGCGATCGAGTTCGTTTGCACCGCGCCCAACGCGGTCGAGCGTCCCACCGAAGCGACGGAAGCCGTCGAGGAAGATCGCCTCGACCAATTTGTTCTTGCCACCGAACCACGTATAGACGCCGGTTGTCGAGCACCCGGCAGCCGCCGCGACCGAGCGGACGGTGAGTGCCGTAGCGCCATGGCTGTCGATGATCGAGACGGCGGCCCGCAGGATCGTCGCACGCGTGTCGGGGGTTTCGGCAGGGAATGGGCGAAATGTGCTCGTATCGCTTGACTTTGTCGTCACCACGTAACAAAGTTACACCCATAACTAAGTTACAGATGATAACCGAGAGCGGCAGTGAGCACTGCGCACGAGGAAGGGACTCGATGACGACCATCGACGTCGGTACGACCGGCAATATGTATCTCGAAGGAAACTATGCGCCGGTCGCCGAGGAGGTCACGGCATTCGACCTGCCGATCATCGGCGAAGTCCCCGCGGAGCTGAACGGCCGCTACCTGCGCAACGGACCAAATCCTCTGAAGGTCGGGGATCCGTTGAAGCATCATTGGTTCGTCGGTGACGGCATGGTTCACGGGGTGCGCCTGCGTGACGGCGCTGCCGAGTGGTATCGCAACCGGTACGTCGGCAGTAGCCGTCTCAGCGAGCGTCGCGATCAGCCGGACATTCCGGGGCGGAACTGGAATGGCGGCACGTCCGGGCCGAATACCAATGTCGGCGGATTTGCGGGTACGACGTGGGCGATGGTCGAAGCGGGAGGCTGCCCAGTCGAGCTGACCTATGAGCTGGAGACCGTTGCCCGCAATGACTTCTTCGGCACGCTCCCCGGCGCGTTCACAGCTCACCCGAAGCTCGATGCCGACACCGGAGAGATGCACGCAATGGTCTACGCGTTGCCGCAATGGCTCGACCACGTGCAATACGTCGTCGTCGCAGCGAACGGCACGGTGCGCAAGACCGTCGACATTCCGATGCCGCTGACGACGATGCTCCACGACATGTCGCTGACGGCTCGCTACGCCGTAGTCTACGACTTCCCCTGCCGCCTTGACATCGACATGGCGATGAACGGGAGCACGTTTCCGCTGCGCTGGCAGCCCGGTACAGGTTGCCGGCTCGGCCTACTGCCGCGAGACGGTGAAGCTGTCGACATCGTCTGGATCGACCTGCCCGAGTGCTACTCGTTCCATCCGATGAACGCCTACGACGCAACAGACGGCTCTGTGGTGATCGATCTCTGCGTCTACGACAGCATGTTCGACACATTTCTCGTCGGCCCGTTCGAGGACGGTCTCTCGAGATTGGAACGGTGGACGATCAACCCGACAAATCGCACCGTGAGCATCGACATCGTTGACGAGCGGGCCAACGAATTCCCGCGTCACCGTGGCGAGCTGGGCGGTAGGCCCTACCGCTTCGGCTACACAGCAGGCGTCGACAGCTCGAGCGCCGAATGGCCGACGCACAAGTTCGATCTGCGGACCGGTGAACGCAAGACCTTCGATCACGGCGCTGGCCGTGGCGCTGGTGAACCCGTCTTCGTCGGCCGTCAGGCAGGCTCCGAGGAGGACGACGGGTGGCTGATCACGCTGGTGCACGACACCACCGACGACACCACCGAGCTCGTCGTGATCGACGCTCAGGACTTCGATCGCGGCTACGTCGCCCGGGTGCCCCTGCCTCAACGCGTGCCGTATGGTTTCCACGGCAACTGGGTCAGTGACAAAGCAGTACCCCCGACCCGCTGACCTGGCACCGCGCCATCGGCCCGAGAGTGACATCGCAGCCGCTAATTTCGGTGGATGCATGTAGCCGAGAACTCGTTCGATCCATCCAGAGTGGTCGCCGAACTGCGGGCGCTCGACGCCCGCACCGGTGGACCGGAAGGGAGTCGGCGGTTGTGTTGGACACCGGAGTGGCTCGAAGCTCGCACGATGTTGCGCGAGAGTCTGGCGACATTGCCGGTTGAGGTCGACGAGGACGAAGCCGGCAATCTCTGGGCGGTGCTGCGCGGCACGTCGACCGACACGCTCGTCGTCGGCAGCCACCTCGACAGCGTGCCGAAGGGTGGCTGGCTCGACGGTGCGCTCGGTGTGATGGCCGGTCTCGAACTGCTCCGCTCGCTCGCTGACGAGGGCACGCCGCCGGTCACCGTTGCGCTCGTCGATTGGGCGGACGAGGAGGGCGCACGGTTCGGGCGCAGTCTCTTCGGATCTGCGGCAACCGTCGGCACCCTCGACCTCGACGTGCTCCGTGAGCTGTCCGACAAGGAGGGGAACAGACTCGTCGACGTCGTCGGTGAGCACGGAATCACCTTGGAGAATCTCGATGCCGCTCGAACGCGGCTGGCGGATGTCAAGGGTTACGTCGAGGTACACATCGAGCAGGGTCCGATCCTCGAATCGATCGGCAAGGGCATCTGCACGGTGACCGGCACCAAGGGGATCGAGCGCGAGCGGTTGATCTTCAGGGGCCAGGCGGCGCACGCCGGCACGATGCCGATGCGGATGCGGCGAGACAGTTTCCGGGCCGCTTCACGGTTCGCCCTCGAGATCGCCGAGATCGCCAACCGCCACGACGGTGTGACCACAGTCGGGTATGCCCAGTGCTGGCCGGGCGTTGTGACTGCAGTGCCCGGTGAGACGCGCATCACCATGGACATGCGCCACATCGAAGCCGAAGGGCTTGCGGCGATGTTTGCCGATGCCCACGACGCAGCGGAAGCGGCAGCGGCTGCCGAGGGGTGCACGATCGAGTGGGAGCACATCTTCCGCATCCCGCCGATGCCGTTCCACCCCGCGCTGCTCGACGCCGCTCGCGAGAGCGTTGCCGAGGTCGAGGGTCACGACATCGAGTTGCCGAGTGGTGCGCTGCACGACGCCAGCGAAATGGCCAGAGCAGTGCCGACCGTGATGATCTTTTCGTCCTCGATCGACGGACTCAGCCACACGAAGGAGGAGAACACGCCGGACGAACACCTCGAAATGGCCGCCGATGCCTTTAACCGCACGAGCCGAAGAACGATCGGACTGATCGCCGCCGGCTCGCTCTGAGTCCGAGCCGGGATCAAAGGCGCCTTGGCGCCGGAGGTCCCGTGCGAGGAAATCAGTCAGTCGGCTTCGGTGACCGTCACGCTGTTGATCACGACGTCGGTCGTCGGGCGGTCACCGCGGGCGGTCTCGACCGTGTGCAGCGTCTCGACGACGTCGAGGCCCTTGATGACCTTGCCGAACAAGGAATAGGCGGGCGGCAGCCGAACGCCGTCCGGCCCGCTGATGATGAAGAACTGCGAGCCGTTGGTGTTCGGTCCGGCGTTGGCCATCGCCACCGAGCCGATCTCGTACTGGCCGGGCTTCGGCAGTTCGTCCTTGAACTTGTAGCCGGGGCCACCGCTACCGGTGCCCGTCGGGTCGCCACCCTGAGCCATGAAGTTCCGGATGATGCGGTGGAAGATGACACCGTCGTAATAGCCGTAGCGAGCGAGAAAGACGAAGTTGTTCACCGTGTTCGGGGCCTTGACGGCATCGAGGGCGATGACGAGCTCGCCGACCGTCGTGCTGATCGTCGCGGTGTAACGCTTTTTCGGGTCGATACCGAATTCGGGGACGTCCTTGAACGTCTTCGTCTTGGTCGAGGATCCGTCGGCAGCGGGGAAAGGATGCGGCATGACGCGAACGCTACCGTGAAATCACGATCGTGTTGCCCGAAGGTATCGAGCCTGCCTGGACGGGGTATCGAACATGCTACGCCTCGGAAGACGTGCGTTCATGTACGCAGCCTGCGGAAATGAACTCTTGACCGTGCAGCTACGTACAAACCAGTACATTTGGTGTTTTGAGAGGAAAAAGATGAATCGTTCACGTTGGTCCATTGTGCCGGTTGTGGTCTTGAGTGCCGGGCTGTTTGCAGCCTGCAGCAGTAGCAGCACGTATACGGGTACGGCGACAACCAAGGCGGCCGGAGTCACGACGCCGGCAGCCGCTGCGACGACGCCGGCAGCCGGAGCGACAACGGCGGCAGCCGGAGCGACAACGGCAGCCGCCGGAGCGACAACGGCAGCCGCCGGCGCAGCAACGACGGCAGCGGCAGCGGCCGGTGGTGCGTCAGCGCTCGACATCAAGAGCTTCGCCTTCAACCCGGCCAAACTGTCGGCCAAGGCCGGCACGGACATCGCCGTCAAGAACGAGGATTCGGCAGACCACACTGTCACCAGTGACGATGGCAAGGCCTTCAACGTTCCCGTCAGCGCCGGTGCAACAGCGACCATCAAGGGTGTCGCCGCCGGTACCTACGCGTACCACTGCGCGATTCACCCGTCGATGAAGGGCACCCTCACCGTCGCCTGATTTCCTCAGCGACATCAGATGGTCGCCGGAGAGTTTGTGCAGTTGCGCTCACATAGGTGGACGCATTGCACGAACCCTCCACGCGGCCGATGGAATGGTTCGACAACATGGTCAGCCCCCGACCTGTTGGCTGTATTGGGCGATCAGGGCGTCGGATTGCTTGGCGGCATCGGTCAATGATGTCTGCGGATCGGCACCACCGAGGATCGCCGCCATTGCCGTTGCGACCAGCTTGCGGACCTCACGCTGGGGTCCGAGTGCCGGTCCGGCCGACGAAGGAATATTCGGCGTCGCCAGCAACTGATCGAAGGCGACGGCGAAGCGCGGGTCGTTGGCATACGTCGTCTTCAGTGGATCCAATTCCGTCGAATCCTTGCGTGACGGCACGTAGCCCGTGTCCGCAGCCCACGTCGACTGGCTCTGGGCGTTCGTCAGAAACTGGATGTAGTCCCACGCCGCTGCTGCCTTGGCATCGTTCTTGTGATCGACGATCCACAGGGAAGCGCCGCCGACGTTGACGCCGGGTTGCGCTGCCGGTCCCGGCATCGGTCCGATACCGATGTCGTCGACCGTCAGTCCGGGGAACGTTCCGGCTTTGAGGATCGTCAGCACCTGGGCGAGTCCTGCACTCGTATTGATCGACATCGCCGCCGGCTGCGTCTTGTCCGCCATCTTCAACAGCGTGTCCTGACCGCTGTCGTTGGCACCGACGTTGACGGCGAGCTTGCTCGAAACCATCGACTGCAGAAAGGTCATCAGCCCGACGCCGGTGGCATCGTCAATGTTGACCTTCGTCGCCGGGGCCGAACGCCCGTTCTGGTTATCAGCATAGAAATCGCCGGACTTGGCGAACCACTGCTCGGTGTACCAACCGCCGCCAGAATCGAAGCCGGTATCGAACGCAACACCGTATGTCGAGGCCCTGGATTCGACGATCTTCTTGCTGTCCGCCTGCAATTCCTCGAGCGTCGCCGGCGGCTTGTTCGGGTCGAGCCCGGCAGCGGTGAACGCCTTCCTGTTGTAGTAGAGGACCGGGTTGGAGACGTTGAAGGGCATCGACCACAGCACGCCGCCAGCTGCATACTCGGCGAGCGTTGCCGGCACGTAGAGCGACTTGTCGAACTTCGACGATGTCGCACAGGCGTCGATCGGGACGACGGACTTGGTGTCCTTGATCTGCGTGAAAGCGTATTCCGGCGTCATCAGGATGTCGGGGCGGCCGTCCTGGTTGGCCTGCAGGTAACCGTCGATCGCCGTCTCGTAGGCGTTCTGCTCCTGGATGGTGACGTGCACCTTCGCCTGACTGGAGTTGTACAGGTCTGTCAGCTTCTTCAACGAACCCTGCAGCTGCGTACTGCCGAGGGCATCCCAGTAGGTGATGTCGACGGTGCCGGTCGACGCGGCGAGCGCTGTGGTATCGCATTTCGGCAGATTTGCCAGCGGTGTACTGGTGGTCGTGCTCGGTGCAACGGTGGGCGCCGGGGTCGTCGCAGCAGCGGTGCCCGGCGTTGCTGTGGTCGCAGGGGTGCCGGTAGTAGCACCCGATGACGGTGTCGCCGTTGTCCCGGTGGCGGCCGCAGTGGTGGCTGCGGCGGTCGTCGCGATCGGTGCCTTCGTGTCCTTGTTACCGGCGTCGGTGATGCTCTTGCTCCCGCTGCTACAGGCGGCGGCGACGAGCGCCATCGAGCCGGCGAGCAGTACGAGCCGCCGGTGGCCGGTGCCGCGCCTGGCGGCGACGAATCGAGCGTGAGGTGTTGGGTTCATCCCTTGACAGCTCCTGCAGTCAGGCCACGGATCAGTTGGCGTTGGAAAACGATCAGTACGACGAAAATCGGTACGGCGGCGATGACGGTACCGGCCATCACCAGGTTCGGGGAGTCGAGCCGTGACGCTGCCAGCACCTTCAGCCCGCTCTGTACGGTGCGATAGTCGTTCGTCTTCGTGACGAGCACCGGCCACAGATACTGATTCCACGTCCCGAGGAAGCAGAACAGGCCGAGCGCGCCGAGCGACGGACGAACGAGCGGCACTGCGACCTCCTTCATGAAGCCCCAATGTCCGATGCCGTCCATCTCCGCCGCCTCGTGCAGTTCCTTGGGGATCTGCAGGAACACCTGGCGCAGCAGGAAGGTGCCGAATGCCGTCGCCAGGAACGGGATCGTCAATGACTTGAAACTGTCGATCCAGTTCAGCGACTGGATCGTCCGGAAGTTCGTCACATAGATCGCCTCGGCAGGAACGAGCAGTGTCGCCAGGAAGATCGAGAAGACGACCATCCGGCCGTGGAACTTCAAGAAGGCGAAAGCGTACGCCGACAGTACCGAGGTGATGATCTGGGCGACGACGACGATCAGACAGACGATCGCCGAGTTCAGCATGTACTTGCCGAGATGTCCGCCCGTCCATGCCTCTTTGATGACGCTGAACGTCGGTGACTCCGGTAGCAGGGGGTGGCGCAGGGCGATCGAGCCGGGTTTGAACGCAGCAACCAGCGTCGTGTAAATCGGGAAGAGGATCACGACGGCGATGATCGCGAGGATCGTGTAGCGGCCGGCCCTACGCCAGAAACCGTTAACCCGGTCGATGGCGGCGACGTCAGTTGCCATATTCCACCCGCTTGCCGAATCCGCGGAATTGCGCAGCCGAGAGGATCAGCAAGATGACGAACAGCAAGATGGCGATCGTCGATTTCAAGCCGTCATCACCGCCGATCGAGGTGCCGGTGCCGTATGCCAGGTAGGTGACGGTGGTGGTGGAGAATTGCGGCTTCGGGCCGCCACCCGTCAGCAGGTCGAACTCGCCGTATGCCTGGAACGCTCTGCTGGTGAGCACGACACTCGAGAACAGCAGCACCGGCGAGAGCATCGGCAACGTCACATTCGTGAATCGGCGGAAACCTCCGGCTCCGTCGACGAAGGCACTCTCGTACAGGTCGCGCGGAATCGACTGCAGGCCGGCGGTGACCAGTACGAACGTGAAACCGAGGTTCGCCCAGACGCTCGACGCCGCAGCTGCCGACAGCGCCGTCCCGGAGTCCTGGAGCAGTCCTGGATTCTTGATCACCGGGAACAGCTTGACGAGGAACGGAACGTTCGTCAGTACGCCGATCGACGGCTGTAGCAGGAACAGCCACATCAATGAGGCAACGGCGACGGAGGTGGCGATCGTCGAGGTGAAGACGGTCCGGAAGAAGCCGATACCGCGGATGGCCTTGTCGGCGAGTACGGCCAGTACAACGCCGAGGAACAGGCCGACGGGGACGGTCAGCAGCACGAACTTGACGGTGACCACCAACGCGTTCTGGAACTGGCTCGACTGCAGGACGTCGAGATACTGCCCCCAACCGGATGATCTGCAGACCTTCGTCACCGCGCTGCAACGCTGCTGTCCCATCCACACCGCACGACCGAGGGGGTAGAGAACGAAGGCACTGAGGATCGCCAGTGACGGCAGCAGCATCATCGCCGCCGTGCCGAGGTCGCGCCGTTTGCGGCTGCTCATTCCGTATCGACTCTCATTCGGTGTCGACCCGTATGCCGGTGTCCGGATCGAAGTGATGGCGCCGATGGGCCCACGCTTCGAGATGGACGACATTGCCATCCTGCGGCAGGTTGTCGTCGTCGGCCGGCCGGCGGACGATCACCTTCGTACCGTTCGACAGCGCACAGACGACGTGGATCTCGTGGCCGAGTTGTTCCACCAGCACGACGGTTGCCTCGACACCACCGTCGGCGGCGATCGTCAGGTGTTCTGGTCGGACACCGACGAGCATCGTGCCGGGTTCGAGGCTGCCTGCCGGGAAGATGTTCATCGGCGGAGTTCCGAGGAACGTCGCCACGAACGTCGTCGCCGGCTTGGCGTAGACCTCCTGCGGTGTGCCGATCTGTTGCAGGACGCCCTTGGACATCACAGCGATGCGCGAGCCCATCGTCATCGCCTCGACCTGGTCGTGGGTGACATAGACGAACGTCGTTTTCAGGCGCTGGTGCAGGGCGACGAGTTCGGCGCGGGTCTCCCCGCGCAGTTTGGCATCGAGGTTCGACAACGGTTCGTCCATACAGAACACGGCTGGTTGACGGACGATCGCTCTGGCAAGGGCGACGCGCTGGCGTTGACCGCCTGACAACTGTCCGGGTTTGCGCTTGAGATAGTCGGTCAGTTCCAGGAGTTCAGCTGCGTCCTTGGCCTGTTTGGCGCGATCGGCCGTCGACACGCCACGAACCTTGAGCGGGAACTCGATGTTCGCCTGCACCGTCTTGTGCGGATAGAGCGCGTAGCTCTGAAAGACCATCGCCACATCGCGTTCCTTCGGCAGCAGGTCGTTGACGCGATGCGTGCCGATGAACACGTCGCCGGACGTCGGATCCTCGAGCCCGGCGATCATTCGCAGCAGCGTCGACTTACCGCAACCGGATGGCCCGAGCAGCACCATGAACTCGCCGTCTGCGACGTCGATCGACACATTGTCGACCGCGATTGTGTCGCCGAACTTCTTGGTGATCGACGCCAACGTCACTGATGCCACGTCTGCACAGTACTCATCAACGGTCAACGGGAGAAGACCAACGGTCAACCGCAGGTGAACGACGCATCGCCGGCTCCCGGCTCACCGAATGTCTGCTCGGGGGCCGTCAATGGGTGACACGGACTGGAATTCATCTGCTCGATCGGACGAAGTCTGGCAATGCGGTGGCGGCGCTACGGTTGGTGACTGGTATGTCGTATGTCGAACCCACTCCTGAGCTGATCGCGCACGCTGATCCCGTCGAGCTCGACGCGACCGGCGTGTCCGAGATGCCCGTCGCCGGAACCGCCACGGCCGCGTCAGTGGGGCGGCTCGCACCCGAATCGATATTCGTCGATCTGGAGCCGATCGCCATCGACCTGGCCGACGCCGAGGCAGCGCTCGCTCGCCTCGATGCCGGAACATACTGGACGTCGGAGATTTCCGGGGTGGAGTTGCCAGACGAACTGCTCGCCACCAATCCCGCCACGAGGCGACTTCCGGGCGAGTGAGCACTCACCAGCGGGTCACCCGCGGCGCGACCGTCTGGAAAATTGCCGCTCGAAACGGGGTCCGCTATTCGGTGAGCCGTGTGCGGCGGCTCGGTCGGAGCGAGCAGCGCAAGGCCACCATCGACGAGCGCTTCGCTGTCGAGGCGGCGACGGGAATCGCCAAGGAACTCGGGCAGATGAAAGGGGTGATGATGAAGACCGGGCAGCTCCTCGGGTTCATCATCGAAAGCCTGCCGCCGGACGCTCAGGCTGCACTTGCGGTCCTGCAGGCGGACGCTCCGCCACTGCCCGCAGGCGTGGCCTCGGCCGTGGTGCGGCGAGAACTCGGTGCAGCCCCGCAGGAGATCTTCGCCGAATGGGATGAGGTCCCGGTTGCCGCCGCTTCGATCGGGCAGGTCCATCGCGCCGTCACCCGTGACGGACTGCAGGTCGCGGTCAAGGTGCAGTATCCCGGCATCGCCGACACATTGCAGGCCGACCTCGCGAACGCCGAGATGTTGTATGCGATGTTCTCGATGTTCGCGCTCAAGGGCCTCGACGCCAAGGGGCTCGTCGACGAGCTGCGCGCCCGCATGAGCGAGGAATTGGACTACCGCCTGGAGGCGACCAATCAGGCGGCTTTTGTCGAGGCCTATGCCGGGCACCCGTTCTTTCATGTGCCGGCTGTATTGGCGCAATTCTCGACCGAGCGGATACTCACGACAGCTTGGGTCGACGGATTCACGTGGGCGGCGTTCGTCGAACAGGCTGACCGGCCGGCGATGAATCGAGCCGGTGAGATCATCTGGCGGTTCGCCCAGGGCTCGGTCCACGAACTCGGGATCTTCAACGGTGACCCGCATCCAGGCAACTACCGGTTCGACTCCGACGGCACCGTGACCTTCCTCGATTTCGGGCTCGTCAAGCGCTGGTCGCCCGGCGAATGGGAACGGTTGTCACCGTGCCTCGGCGCGATCATGGGGCGCGATCACGTCGGACTGATCCGGGCGATGGAGCACGTCGGATTCCTCACACCGAACAGCGGCCTGGACATCGACGCAGTCGCCGACTACGTCTCTGCGCCGTACCTTCCTTACCTGACCGACCGTTTCACGTTCACCCGCCAGTTCATGAAGGACACCATCGCCACGATTTCCGACCTGCGGGGCCCAGCGAAACAGGTCGTCGAACAGCTCAACCTGCCACCGAGTTTCGTCATCCTCGATCGGCTCGTGTGGGGTGTCAGCGCGCTCCTCGGCAAGCTCGAGGTCGAAGGTCCGTGGAGAGCGATGCTCGACGAGTACCGGCACGGCGGTCCGCCTTCGACGCCGCTCGGCGAGGAGCACGCCGCCTGGCGTCTCTCCAATCCGACAGCTCCGCGAGGCCTCTTCAACGCTTCGACGACTATTTGAGGACGACGACCTTGTAGCCAAGCGGGATGTTGTTGAAGATCCAAGCGGCATGGTCCATCGTCATGCGCACGCAGCCACCGCTCTGCCAGGTACCGAGTTGCGACTCTGTCTGCATCGGCTGGCCGCCCCTGACTGGAATGGCGTGGAAGTCGAGCGTGTTCTTCTTGTTCGGCGAAATCGAGAAGCGCGTCGCGTACTCCATCGAGATGTCCTCGTGGCCCAGGATGCCGTGTGTGTAGCGAGCCTTGCTCATCGTGTGGTAGGTGCCGGGGTACGGCACGCCGTCGCGGCCGGAAACGAGCCAACTGTTGACGATCGATCCGTCAGCGGCGACGATCCAGAGCATGTTGGCGGCGTTGGCGACGACGATGCGTTGGCCTGTACCGGAATTGTCGGGGACGGCGTTCAGCGAATATTGCGGCAGTGGTGTCGTCGTTTCCGCAGGCGCGACGACCGCTGGCGTCGTCGTTGCCGGGTCTGCAACGGCAGCTGCGTCGCCGTCGGCAGGTGCGAGATTGCTGGCAGCGGCTGCAGCCGGATCGGAACCGGCACCCTGTGCCGAGAGCCGGGCGCTGTCGTCGATCACCGAGACCGCAGTGCTATGGCGGCTGTTGGCGGCCACTCCGATTACGATCACAGCCGCTGCCAAGATCAGGATCATCAGGTGGGCAAGGCCTGAGGTACGACGACGCATGCACCTCTATGTTATCTCACCGCAAGGCACGCGAGGAAACAGCTACTTCAGCGTCATTTCAGGTGATCGACTGCGACGGCAGCGTGGGGCCCTGGAGGTTCCCCGCTGGCTACGCTACGTCGAGATACCAATCGCAATGTTCGGGGACTTCGATGGCTGATCCATACAAACCAAGGGCACCGTTTGCGCCGTGGGACCGGCGAGATCTTCCAGGCCTGTTCGATGTCGAAGAAACTGCACGTCGAGTCGGCAACTACAAATGGGCGGAGATGAAACTGTTCGAGGCGCTCGGCGGATGGGTTGCCACCGTGCCGGAACTCGACGTCAAGATGCGACTCGGTACTCACTGCTATAAGCATGCATGGCACGCCGAACTGTGGCACAAACGGTTGCCGGAGTTGCGCGAAATGAATCCCGATCGCCTGACGGTTCCGGCGAACGAGGCATTCGTCGCCTTCGTCGAAGGCGTCACCGATCCGGAAGCACCCGGGCTGACGATCGAAAAACTCGTTGGAGCGTATCGCGTCTTCCTGCCGCATCTCGTTGGTGCCTACACCTTCCATCTCAACGCGACCAGCGAGATCACGGATGCGCCGACGATCCGTTCACTCAAGTTCATCCTCCAAGACGACATGGAGGATTGGCGAGAGGGCGAAATGCTCATCCAGTCGTTGATCGAAACACCAGAAGAAGTCGACAGGGCCGCTGCCCACCAGGCGCGACTCGAAAAGCTCATCGTTGCCGCCGGCGGAGTCGCCGGGCCGGGTTCCATCGGTCGCCAGCCGGCGTCGGTCTAGGCCAGGAACATGCGTACCTTCTTGCCGGTCGAGGATCTTGCTCGAGATGATAGATTTGTCCGGTACACCATGCGTGAGCGGATGGCGGACAAACGGGCGTCGGCGAGGATCGACGCCAAGGAGCGCGGCAAGACCTCGAACCGCATCACACCTGATCGCCGCGATGCCGCCGATGCTGCTCGGGGGTTGATGCACGGCATCCTCGTCGGTGAGATCCAGGCGCTCGAGGGTGCGGGCCGCACATGCCACGACTTCCGGGTCACCGGTATCGCCGAGCGCGGACCGCTCGCCACCCAACCGATCGCCGATGCAGCACCGGCTGCGGAGGTGCCGTTCGCTTTGAAACTGGACATGGCCCGACAGGCATGGGACGAGGCGCGCCATGTCGAGATCAGCGTCAAGCTCGCCGAGTGGATGGGTTCTGACATCGGTTCCGTCGCCGAGAACACCGTGCTGTTCGAAGCAGCATGTTCAACCGATCCCGTTCTGCGACTCGCCGGCGTCAACCGAGCGCTCGAGGGCTTGGCGATCGACGTCTTCACGACGATGAAGGAGTTCGGGGAACTCGCACAGGATCCCTATCTCGCGTACTGCGAGGACTGGATGCTCGCCGACGAGGTCACCCACGTGAAGATGGGCTCCGATTGGCTCCGCAGTCTGACCGCCAACGATCCTGCCCGGCGTGAGCGTGCGCTCGAATTCCAGCGGGTCGTCGACAAGATGTTCTCCTTCGGGGGGACACGCTCCGATTCGATGGACTCGCCGATCGGCCTCGCCCGCCGCTTCCGTGAGCTTGCCGGTTTCACCGACGACGAGGTCGCCGACATTGCCGAGGTATCGCTGCAGGCCTTGAACGAACGCAAGCAGAGCATCCGGGCCGCCCGCCGGAGCAGCGCTGACGCTGTGCCGCCGACATCGAACCCGCCGACATCGAACCCGCGGTGATGGCGTGACTGTTTCCGTCGAGCCGCAGTCATTCCACTACGTCCTGTTCGACGCAGCGGCCATCGGGGATGTCGCTGCGATCGTCCTCGAACAATTGGCGATGACCGAACACGATGTGCACATCGCCGTCGACGAGACGACGCCGGTGTCCAGAGTGCGTGTCGAGGTGGGTGACCCGATCGTCGTCCGTGCCGAGAGCGGAGCGTTCGAAGATGCCCGCAGGCCGCGACAGCTGAGTCAGCAGAACACGGCTTTGAACCTCGGCCGGATGTTGCTGCGGGTCCGTGATCGAACGGACGGCAGTTTCGGGGAAGCCCCGCAGGACGACCAGATGACGCTCGCCCACGTCGCTGCGTGGGACGCGTACATCGTCGGCCGGCTCGAACGCTCCGGCCAGACGATCAACCGCCAGCGATTCCTGTACAACTTCCGAAATCGTCACGGCTTCACCGATACCGGCGATGCAGCGTTCGAGCAACTGTGGTGTGCTGATCGCCTGACGTGGAACGAGTTGGCGTCGATCTCGGCGACGGCCCTCGCGGCCAGGCTGTAGGGTTTGCTACTGCATGACGGTTTTGGTGCCCCATGCGTCGTTCGGGTCGGTGACGACGTAGGTGCCGGACACCTTGTCCCAAATGTTCTGGTTGCGCTTGTCCCAGAACGGCATGAACAGCAGGATGCCCAGGGTGATGGGAATGGCGATCGCAGCGACGAAACTGGCGACGAGGCCGCGCATGAAGAACATCTTCCCGAAGCCCACCGGCTTGAGGGTTGTTGCATCGATGACACGGACGCCGAGGATCTTCTTCGCAGGTGTCTGACCGTGACTCGACAGGATCGCCGCCCAGATGATCCAGCCGATGTAGAGCGTGACGACCATCAGCACGCTTTCCAGCAGATACGACCCGAAGCGCAGACCAGCGCCAGCGGGCGATACGCCTGCAGGAAGTCCACCTGACTGCCCGATCTGTTGGGGTGACAGGTAGCCGGGCGGGACCTGGCCGTATGCCGGCGGTGCCTGACCGTATGGCTGTTGCTGCTGACCGTATGCCGCCGGCATCGGTTGTTGCTGGGGATACGGCGTCGGTGGGGGAGTGAACGAAGGTGGTGGGGGTGGCGTGGTGTTGGACATAGGAAAGGAACCTCATTCCCGCTCGAAGTGGTGCGCCGACCGTACACCGTTCGTGCGACCCGCTGTGTCACCGGTGATGAATCGTGAATCAGTGCGGCGCCCGTTCGGCTTCGTCGGGGTTCTCGTCGTCGGCGACGCCCGGATCGGCGGCTCCGTCGTGCTCGTCACGGTCGGCCCATTCGAGCAACGGAGTGATCGAAAAGACTGCGTCGTCGATGCCGGCATGAAGATCGCCGAGGTCAGCGAAGCGTTTCGGGACCGTCTTGATGTTGAGTTCGGCCGGAATGACATCGTCGACCTCGTCCCAACGGATCGGCGTTGACACCCTGGCGTCGGGGAACCCGCGAACCGAGTAGGCGCTGGCCATCGTGTGGTCTCTGGCGTTCTGGTTGTAGTCGACGAACAGCGACGTCGGGTCGCGGTCCTTGCGCCACCATGTCGTCGTCACGTCGGCCGGCGCACGCCGCTGGACCTCTCGCGCGAACGCCAGTGCGGCCCGGCGCACGTCGGTGAACCCGTATGCCGGCTCGATGCGCACGTAGATGTGCATGCCTTTGCCGCCCGATGTCTTCGGCCAGCCGATCGCCCCGAGTTCGTCGAGCACTTGATGGGCGGCGTGGGCGACGCGGCGAACAGTGTCGAACGGGCACTCCTCCATCGGGTCGAGGTCGATCCGCCATTCATCCGGCAGTTCGGTGTCGGCGCGCCGCGAGTTCCACGGGTGGAACTCGACGGTCGACATCTGCACCGCCCAGATCACCTCGGCCAATTCGGTGACGCACAGCTCGTCGGCGTAGCGCTTGTACCTCGGGAAGAAGACGCGAACGGTCTCGAGCCACGGTGGAGCGCCCGCCGGCACACGCTTCTGGTGCACCTTGTCGCCGGACAGACCCGTCGGGAAGCGGTGCATCATGCAG
This sequence comes from Actinomycetota bacterium, assembly GCA_043747685.1. Classification (GTDB taxonomy): domain Bacteria; phylum Actinomycetota; class Acidimicrobiia; order Acidimicrobiales; family Ilumatobacteraceae; genus JANXUF01. The sequence goes on along the minus strand of JAYTOR010000211.1, from coordinate 3,912 downwards.
GGTCGCTCGCGCAGGGCGTTGACGATTCCGGGCCCGACGCTGAGGTAGTAGTTGACGAGATCGAGCTTCGTCAGCCCGAGTAGCGGGAAGTAGATGCGATCGGGGTTGGTGACGCGAACGGTGCGCGTCCCGACGGCGACTTCGATGGCTGGGCTCTTCGACGATGCCATACGGTCACCGTAACCCGACCCGCCCAACCCAAACTGAGTCCACTGGTGCACCGCCGGCGGTGCAAAACGGTCCAGAGAAGTTACGTCGTGGCTCAGTCGAGGGTGGCGAGAAAGCCGAGCAGTGCGTTGTTGAAGGCCTCCGGGTCCTCCTGCTGGGTCCAGTGGCCGATCCCGGGAATGACCGTTGCCCCGCGGAAATCGGGCAGCACGCCTTGCATCCGTTCGATGCCAGTCGGGTCCATCAGGTTGACCATGTCGTTGCTGCCGCCGATGAAGTAGACGGGCATCGTCAGCCGGTCGACCGCGAGATCCTTGACGAGTTGGTAGTTGGCGTCGAGGTTGCGGTAGTAGCTCACCGGGCCGAAGAAGCCGGAGGCGGTGAAGTCATCGACATAGCGGTGCAGGTCTGCCTCTGTGAGCCACGACCACGGCAGCGGTGGGGCTTCGACCATCTGCGTCAGTACGCCGGTGCCTTCCATCGGCGGCAGGCCGCCTTCGGAGCTCGGCCGTTCCGGGCCGCCGGACGCGTTCCACAGAAACTTGGCCATCGAGTCACGAACGTCGGCTTCGAGTTCGGCTTCTGGCGGCCCGACCTTCTGGAAGTACAGCATGTAGAAGAAGCGGTCGGTGTACAGCATCTTGAACAGGTCGGTTGGCGGCGCCGGCCACTGCACGAGTGGGACGCTGACGCCGACCACAGCCCGCAACCGTTCGGGATGCAATCTGGCGAGGTCCCAGGTGATCAGTGCACCCCAGTCGTGACCGACGAGAATCGCCCGTTCCTGGCCTGCTGCGTCGATCAGACCGAGAAGATCGTCGCCGAGTTTTTCAACGCCGTAGAACTCGATGTCCTTCGGGTTCGGCGAGCGGCCGTAGCCGCGCTGGTACGGAGCGATGACGTGGTACCCGGCATCTGCGAGTACGGGCAGCTGATGACGCCATGACCACGCACCCTCGGGAAACCCGTGCGAAAGGAGCACCAGCGGTGCTGCCGGATCCCCCGCTTCGAGTATTTGCAGATCGACGCCGTTGACATGCGCCGTGCGTTCTGTGATGTCCGTCATGGCATCAGTGTGTCCGAGCTGGCGAGTCGGCAGCGAGTCGTCGGTGTACCAGCGACGAAACGCTGCCGTTAGAGCCTTGTGCTAGCGACGCTGCAGCTTGGAGAGCAGACGCAACAGTTCGAGGTACAGCCACACCAACGTGACCACGAGGCCGAGCGCACAGACCCATTCCATCTGCTTGGGCAGTTGCCGGGCGACGCCGCGCTCGATCACATCGAAGTCGAGTGCCAGGTTCGAAGCGGCGATGATCACCGCGAAGATGCTGAAGCCGATGCTCAGCAGCGACGACGAGTTGAGGAACGACTGTCCGCCGGCGAAGATGCCAATGACGAACGACACGAGGTAGAACAGCGCAATCCCCATGGTGGCACCGATGACAATGCGGCGGAAGCGATCGGTGACCTTGATGATGCCGGTGCGGTAGAGGAACAGCATCACGGCGAAGACGGCGACCGTCGCGCCGACGGCCTTGGTGACGATGCCGCCCTGGTAGGTGTTGTAGGCCTTGGAGATCGCCCCGACGAAGTAGCCCTCTGCAAGTGCATAGAGCGGCGCAAGGATTCTCGCGTACTTCGGCTTGACGTAGCAGCCGATCACGCAGGCGAGGCCGACGAAGATGCCGACGAAAGCGATGACCGGGAACTTGACCTGCCCGACGGCATTCGCCTTGGTGGCAAGCCATCCAAATGTTGCGGAAACGAGCAGCAACGCCAATAGGACGAGCGTGGCCGAGATCGTGCCGTTGACCGTCATCGCACCCTCTGGTGCCTTCGGCGGATCCCAGGGGCTGATCGTGTCGTTCGGCTGCGTCGGGCCGCCATAGATATTCTTGTGAGCGCCCCGCGGGGCAGCCCAACCGGCGCGTTCGACAGACTGGTCGAGTGCCTTGTCGCTGAGCAGTGGGTTAGCCATCCGGCCGTCTCCTTTCAAGAGATCTGCAAACGACGATATACCTCGATCCTGAGAATTCGCCTGCAGGGCCCGCCCTGTCGTGCAGCGGACCGATGCCTCCATGCCTATGCAAGGTCGTGGGCGCTCGGACCATCCCAGAGGTCGATCTCAGGCATCCTGACCAGCACGCTGTCGCAGGCGCGGGCCATTTCCAGCATGCCGTTCGAGTCGAAGTGGGCACGTTGGGCATCGGGTGAATCCCATTTCTCGATGACCAGATAGCGCCCCGGATGCGTGCAGGACGAACACAGATCGACGTTGCGGCAACCGTGCTGCATGCGGGTCATGACGACGTAATGGGAGAGGATCGCCAACAATGTTGTGGGATCTGCGGCGTCGAATTGCAACGTCACGATCGTCAGTTCGATGTCGTTCATGTCGCTGATGAGCTCCGCCAAGAGAAAGATGCGAAAACTGCGCGCCGGGTGGGAGCACTGGACCTCCTCGGTATCGTAGCCACAAGTCCCACCCCGCCGAGTATCATCCCGGCGATCAATGCATCGAGGTAGCCAGTGGCCAAAGATCGTGTCGAGCGGGACGAAGAGGATCTCGTCCGTCTCTATCTGTCTGACATTGGCCAGTACGCGTTGCTCACCAAGGACGACGAGGTTCGCCTCGCCAAGGCGATCGAGGCTGGCAAGACCGCCGCTTCGGAAATGGAACGACTTGGCAAGGAAGTGACGCCTGCCAAGAAGCGCGAACTGCGCCGCCTCGCACGTGCCGGAGAAGACGCCGAGCGCGGATTCGTGCAGTCGAACTTGCGCCTCGTGGTGTCGATCGCCAAGAAATACCAGGCGTCCGGCCTGCCGCTGCTCGACCTCATCCAAGAGGGCAACCTCGGATTGATGCATGCTGTCGAGAAGTTCGACTGGCGTAAAGGTTTCAAGTTTTCGACCTATGCAACGTGGTGGATCCGCCAGGCGATCACCCGTGGCATCGCCAACACCGGTCGCACGATCCGCCTCCCGGTGCACGCCGGCGACACGCTCGCACGGCTGCAGAAGGCCCGAGCCCGGCTCGAGCTGAAGTACGGGCGTCCGGCGACGCTCGCCGAGTTGGCGCGCGAAGTCGAGATGCCGGAAGACAAGGTGACCGAAGCGTTGCGTTTCGCCGCTGAACCGCTGTCGTTGTCGGAACCGCTTCGCGAAGACGGCGACGCCGAACTCGGCGACGTCGTCGAGGATCGCTCAGCAGAATCGCCGTTCGAAGTTGCAGCCACGGCGCTGCTGCCGGAGGAAATCGCCCGTTTGCTGGCACCACTCGACGAACGCGAGCGCGAGATTCTCAAGTTGCGTTTCGGTCTCGACCGGGGTGAACCGCGCACGCTCGAAGAGGTGGGAGAGCATTTCAACCTCACCCGCGAGCGCATTCGCCAAATCGAAGCGCGTGCGATGAGCAAGTTGCGTCATCCGTCCAGCGACACCGGAGCTCGCGACCTCCTGGCCGTCTGAACCTGGATGCTGCGGCCGCCTCGGTCGTAATCAGAACTGCTTGGCGATATGCGGTTCCGCACGCGCCAGGGCGATGTCGAGCGCTTTCTTCAACCGTGCGCTGTCGCCGCTGGCCATCAGGTCGAGCGTCAGGCCGGTGAATGTCGCTTTGATGATCGAGGCTTCCATCGCTGCGACGCGCTGCGACGATCCTTCTGCGAGCAGGCGTTGTTCGATGCGGTTGCGCCACAGCCCGATCTGCTGCTCGCGGACATCGAAGGTGATACCGGTCACGGT
>JAYTOR010000210.1:0-16733 GCA_043747685.1 Actinomycetota bacterium | reverse complement strand
GTTGGCGCCGTAGTTGACACCCATCGAGAATCCGCCGATCTGCACGACCTTCGGGTAGAGCACTGGTCCGAGCGACAGCGTCAGGTACCCGTGGGCGATAGGGCCGCCGAATGGTCCTGCCTTCGCCTTCTCGACATCGACATGGATCCATTGATGATCGCCCGTCGCCTCGGCGAACATGTTGACCTTCTCCTGTGTCACTTCGATGTAGTCGCTGTAACCGAGGTGCTCTCCGACGAGCTTCTTGAGTTCGTCAGGTCCGTCGATGAATCGTGCAGTCATGGTTCGAGTGTTGCACGCGCCATCAGGCGAGAGGTAACTGTGCTGGCGGGCATCGCTCGATCAGCACCATGCGCTGACGGTCTGGTAGGAACATCGTCATGCCTGATCTGCTGACCATGTATGCCCAGATCCAACCAACGAAAATGGCGGTCGTCGACGATCGGCCCGGCAGTCCGGCCCGCACCTTGACGTATGCACAACTGAACGAACAGGCGTGCCGGCTGGCGAATGTGCTGCTGGATGTCGGAGCACATCCGCCACATACGAAAGTGGTGTGGTGCGGCCAGAACTCGCAGGGGATCGTCACGATCGTCAGCGCTGCCCGAAAATTGGGTGTCACTGCAGTTCCCTTGAACTATCGGCTCTCCGACGAGGAAGCTGCCTACGTCACTGACCACTGCGATGCGACCGTCGTGGTCGTCGACGCCGAATATGCTGATCTGTTCGCCCGCATCCGCCAGCAGATTTCCAAGGTCGAGACGGTTCTCGTCTTCGACGGCGCGGTGCCGGACGGCATGCTCGACGCCGACGCACTGATGGCAGCGGCAAGCTCCGAGGAGCCGCAGATCCCGGAGTCGACCGAGGCCGGGGCGACGATGATCTACACGTCCGGAACGACCGGCAAACCGAAGGGTGCGTACCGGCCAGGCGGCGGCGACCCGCAACAGGGTGCTGCGCTGATGACGCACATCGGCTACACACCGGACGACGTCTACATCACCACAGGACCGCTTTATCATTCGGGCCCTGGAGGCTTCATGGGTGTCGCCCAGGCACTCGGTCAGACGGTCGTCGTCCAACACAAATTCGCACCTGAGGATTGGCTCCGCCTCGTCGATATGTACCGGGTGACGTCGACGTTCTCGGCACCGACGCCGGTACGCATGATCTGCAACCTGCCGGCCGAGACGAAGGCCCGCTACGACGTCAGTTCGATGCGACGGATGATCGGCAATGCAGCACCATGGAGTTACGCGCTCAAACTGCTGTATCTCGCCGACTTCCCCAGCGACTCACTGTTCGAGGTCTACGGATCGACCGAACTCGGCGTCAATTGCGTGCTGCGCCCCGAAGATCAGTTGCGCAAGCCCGGATCGTGTGGGCAACCTTCGCCGATGGTCGAAGTCAAGCTGTTCGACGACAACGGCGACGAGATCACCGGCACCGGACCGGATGCCACCGGAGAGCTGTTCGTCAAGAGCCCGAGCGTCTTCGCCGATTACTACAAGCAGCACGACAAGTTCCTCGCCGACAGCAAGCACGGGTACCAGACCGTCGGCGACATCGCCTATCTCGATGACGAAGGTTTTGTCTACATCTGCGATCGCAAGAAGGACATGATCATCTCCGGTGGGATGAACATCTATCCGGCGGAGATCGAGGCTGCGCTCGAGGCCCATCCGGACGTCATCGAATCGGCGGTGTTCGGCATCCCGAGCGAGGAGTGGGGCGAGACCGTCCATGCGGTGGTCGTCGTGCGCGACGGTGCGACGATGACGACCGACGAGGTGATCGAACACGCCAGGGCGCACTTGGCGAACTACAAGATTCCGCGCTCGGTGACATGGTCGGACGAACTGCCGAAGACCGGCTCCGGAAAGATTCTCAAGCGTGAACTCCGCGCCCCTTTCTGGGCGGGTCGGACCAGCAAGGTCTGATCGCCTATCGTTTACGGATGCAGTGGGTGCCGATGATGGCTGGTACGAAACGGCCAGACTGAGAGGGTGCTTCGCCGCTTGGAACTGTCGATCGTCATCTCAGCGGTACTGTTCGTAGGTGGCTGTTCGGATCTGACCACGACACGTTCGACGCAGACCAACGCGGCATCCCTCGTCGTCCCGCCGACGACGATCGACGCAGTTGCACATCTCGAGACTGTCCCGTCGACGGACGCAGCGACCATCGGCGGTGTCATCGCCGCAGTCGGCAGACTGTTGCAGCTGACATTCAGCGACGATGACCAGACTTGCCTGACGACAGCGTTGACGAAGGGAATCAATCCAACAACGATGTCGGCGCTACGACGAGACCCGGAATTCTTCGACATCGCTCCGGTCGACCGCGCTCCGGTGCTCGCGCTGTTCGACCCGTGCGTACCAGTCGACGAATACATCGGTCAATTGTCTCCGAAGTTGAGGGCCGCAGGGGCTTCGAAGACGGCGACGACGTGCGCATATACGAAGTTGCACGCCCTTGGGTTCACTCGACTCGTCGAATACGCTCACGGGCTGACGAGCGACGAAGGCCCCGATCCGACGGTTGCCGAAACGGTGGCCAAGATCTTCAAGGAATGCGGTGTCAAGACCGACACAACGGCTCCACCGGCCGCCGACAGCGGCGCGCCGGCGAGCACCAGTCCCGGGGCGACGGAAGCACCGGACCCCTCAGCGGGGCCGGCCGACACCACGACGAGCTGAGCCCGTCCGGCGCAGTCGTCATGCACCGATGGCGTGAAATCCTCCGTCGACGTGGATCATCTCGCCGGTGGTCGCCGGAAAGTAGTCGCTGAACAAGGCAACGCATGCCTTGGCGGTCGGGACTGCTGAATGGATGTCCCAACCGAGTGGGGCGCGTTCGAGCCAGGCTTCTTCGAACTTGGCGAACCCCGGGATCGATTTCGCGGCGATCGTCCTAAGCGGCCCGGCGGCGACGAGGTTGACACGTATCTGCTTCGGGCCGAGTTCGCGGGCCAAGTACCTCGATGTCGACTCGAGCGCTGCTTTGGCAACTCCCATCCAGTCATAGGCCGGCCAGGCGACACGGGCATCGAAGGTCAACCCGACGAGTGAACCGCCGGCGGTCATCAACGGCCCGAAGGCGTCGACGAGCGCCTTCAGCGAATAAGCCGACACATTGACGGCGATGCCGACATCATCCCATGTCGCTTCCATGAACGTTCCGCCGAGGCAGACAGCAGGCGCAAAACCAATGGCGTGGAGCACGCCGTCGACACGGTCCCAACGCGCCGCCACGGCCTCGCGGACCGAGACGAGATGTTCAGCGTTGGTCACATCGAGTTCGAGCACGGTCGTCGGCTTCGGCAACTTGCGGGCGACGCGTTCTGTCAGCGACAGTCCGCGTCCTGCACCGGTGAGGATGACCTCAGCGCCTTCATCCTGTGCCAGTTTTGCAACGCTGAAGGCGATCGACGCATCCGTCAATACCCCGGTGACCACGATCCGTTTGCCGTCGAGAATTCCCATGCGCCAGACCGTAGCCCGCGCAAGGTTACTCGGCGAGCTTGCCACCCTCACGGTGGTCGCCGAAGAGGTCGGCGGGAACGGTGCCGCTCCACGACGGGTCGTACGACCAGTCCGCCTGCTTGTCGGCATGGCGCTCGTCCCATACGGCGACGCCGTCTGCCAGGTCGCGCAGCTCGGCCACCAGGAACGGCGTCACCGGTGCTGCGGTCTTTGCCAGGTGGGCTTCGACTTCATCGGCGAACACTTCGAGGATGCTGGCGACGGTGGACTGCTGCTGACTGGCCAGTGCGCAGCGGGCACCGGTGGCGACGGTGTCGAGTCGATGCTCGATCGCCTTCCAATCCTGCGGACTGGCCTCGTTGCGGCACAGTGCGGCGAGCTTGTTGGCGATCTCGAGACCGTCGAACTTGCACGGCGAGCACTGCCCACACGATTCGATCGCCAGGAACTCGGCAACGCCGGCGGCAACGGAGATCATGTCGGTCTGATCGTCGAAGACGATGAAACCACCGGATCCTGGTCCGATGCCGAGCGGTTGCATCGCTTCGTACGACACCGGTGTTTCGAGCAGATCAGCGGTGATCACCCGATTGGAAACGCCGGAGATGATGGCTTTGATCCAACGCTCAGGCGCCATACCGCCGCCGATCTCCTCGATCACCTCGGACAGTGGGGTGCCGGCGATCACCTCGCCGATGCCCTCCCTGATGGTCGCACCGGTCACCGTGCAAAGAAACGTGCCGGTCGACTTCTCTGTCCCGAGGGTCTTGAACCAGTCAGCGCCCCTGGCGAGGATGTGAGCGACGTTGGAGATCGTCTCGACGTTGTTGACGAGTGCGGGGGGAGCGTCGCCTGCGGCGCCCGCCATGTGTACATGGGCGCTCAGTCCGCTCTTGGTGCCGATGTCTGCAGCGGTGTCGACGAGTTCGACGACGCCGCGACGGTATGGCGGGGCGATCCGCGGGAACGGATTGCGGCCGTCGACGACTTCGAGCAGCGCGCTTTCCTCACCGAACAGGTACTCGTCGGGGCCGAGCACGACATGGACGTCGACACCATCGGCCCAACCCGCTTCGAGGACTTCGTCGATCGCTCTGGCGAGGATCTGCTGGTGCTCGACGTTGATCTTCTTGAGGGCGATGATGACTTCGTTTGCCTTCACTGCTCTGGCGGCGATCAACGCCCCTTCGATCACCTGATACGGGTCGATTCGAAGGAGATGACGATCCTTGAACGTCCCTGGCTCACCCTCTGCTGCATTGATCACCACGCTCGTCGGCAGTTCGCTCGAGTGCATGTCGGCAACGGTGCGCCACTTGCGTCCGGTCGGGAACCCGGCACCCCCACGGCCACGCAAACCAGAAGCGAGAACGACGTCGATGATCTCGTCCGACGTCATCGACTGTGCTGCCGTCAGCCCGCGACCACCGCGGTGTCGCATGTATTCGGTGAGCGAGCCGATCTGCTCGGGGAAATCGACGCGGTGCACGAGTGTCATCGGGTTGCCTCTGTGTTCGTTGGTTGATGCGCCATGTCGCCCACCATATTCATTGCTGGAGCTGACGTTCACTTTCCAGCGAGTTCGCCCATCGTACGGACGCGTTCTGAAGGAAGTCTGAGCGAGGTCGATGTGCTTAGCTTGTTCGATGCGTATTGGGATTCTTGGTGGTACTGGCCCTGCCGGCACAGCGCTCGGCGCCAGATTTGCGTCCGTCGGCCATTCGGTGGTACTCGGTTCGCGATCGCGGTATCGGGCAATGGAAGCCCGCGACAAGCTCTTCGAAAAATGGCCGGACCGCGTACTCGACCTCGAGGCCGGCAACAATCACGACGCTGCCGACTGCGACTTGATCGTCGTCGCCACGCCGTGGGATTCCGCAGCGGGAACGGTTCGCGAACACGTCGACCAGCTCGAGGGCAAGATCCTCGTCAGCATGGCCAATGCGCTCGTCAAGGTCGGCAACGAATTCCAGCCGCTGCTTCCTCCTCGCGGCTCGGTCGCTGCCCACGTACAGGTCGCCGTCCCCAGAGCGCTCGTCGTCGCTGCGTTTCATCATTTGCCGGCAACCGAACTCGGACACCTCGACCATCCGATCGATTCCGACGTGTTGATCTGTTCCGACTATCCGGAAGCGACGAAGGTCGTCAGTCAGCTCGTTCGCGACATCCCGGGTTGCCGTCCGCTGGACGCCGGCGAGCTGTCCAACGCCATGGCGATCGAGGCTTTCACGGCGGTGCTGCTGCAACTCAACATCCGCTACAAGACGCGAGTCGCTCCTCGCCTCACCGGCATCAAGGACTGATCCACGGCAAAGGTCGGCACAGGTCAGCAAAGCTCGTCAGCGCCCATAGATTGAGGCGCAATGTCGATCCGTCTCTATGACACTGCACGGCAGGCAGTCGTCCCCTTCCAACCCGATCACGATGTCAAGATGTACACGTGCGGCATCACGCCGTACGACGCCACGCATCTCGGCCATGCAGCAACGTTCGTCGTCTACGACGTCCTGCAACGTCGCCTCATCGACATGGGTCACACCGTCAAATGTGTTCGCAACGTCACCGATGTCGACGATCCGCTGTTCGCCAAAGCCCGCCAACTCGGTGTGCACTATCTCGACCTGGCGGCAGGCGAGGAGGCGCGCTTCGAACGCGACATGACGGCGTTGAATGTGCTGCCGGTGTACAGCACGCCACGTGCTTCGTCGGCGATCCCGGACATCCGCGGGTTCATCGGTATGGTGCTCGAACGTGGATATGCCTATCAGGCAGGCGGCTCGGTGTACTTCGACGTCTCCAAGTCACCGCAGTTCGGCTCGATCAGTCACTACAGCGAAGAGAAGATGATTGCAGTCGCCCGTGAGCGCGGCGGCAAGGTCGACGACCCGAACAAGCGACATCCGCTCGACTTCGTACTGTGGCATCCGAGCGAGCCGGACGAACCGTCGTGGGAGACGCTGTGGGGACCCGGGCGGCCAGGCTGGCACATCGAATGCTCAGCATTGGCGCTGCGCGAACTCGGCACGACGATCGATCTGCACGGCGGAGGTTCGGACCTGATCTTTCCGCATCACGAGTGCGAGCGGGCGCAATCCGAAGCCGCGACCGGCGAGTTGTTCGTCAAGCACTGGATGCACGGGCCGATGGTGTTCATGGACGGCCAGAAGATGTCGAAGAGCCTCGGCAACCTGGTGTTCATCGACAAGCTGCGTGAGAGCTATGACCCGCGAGCAATCCGTCTGGCGATCATCCAGCACCACTATCGATACGACTGGAGCTGGCGCGAGGGACTGATCGACGACGCCGCCGACTGGCTCGATCAATGGATCGCAGCTGCGGGCACGAGCAGGGGCGGAGACGTCCTCGACACCGTCAGAGCACACCTCGACAACGACCTCGACACTGCGTCTGCGGTCACCGCCATCAACATCGGCATCGCCGAAGGTCACGAGATAACCGCCGCCGCTGCGTTGCTCGGCATCGATCTGTCGGCCCGGTGACTGGAGCACATTGTGTCGACGTTCATGTGCCGTTCACGGCCCCGACCGCTGCTGTACGCTCACTGCGCGTAACATACGTGCGAGCAATCCACGAGGAGTCATGGTGAGCGAACACACTGGTGCAGGCAAGTTGCAGGATCGCACGAAGGCCGTTCTCGGTCCGATTGCACGAAAATTGTGGACGATCAACGTCGAGGGATTCGATCGCATCCCGAAGGATGGCCCGGCGATTCTCTGCCCGAACCATATCAGTTTTCTCGATTCGGCCTTTCTGATGCTGTCGGTTCCCCGGCGTATCAGTTTCGTCGGCAAGGCTGAGTACATGGATTCGTGGAAGACGAAGTTCATCTTCCCGGCGCTCGGCATGATCCCGATCGATCGCCGCGGCGGCGACAAGAGCCAGGCAGCGTTGAACACTGCAGAGGCTGTACTTCGCCGTGGTGAACTGTTCGGCATCTTCCCGGAGGGCACCCGCAGCCGTGACGGTTATCTGTACAAGGGTCGGACCGGCGCTGCCCGCCTAGCGCTCAAGGTCGGCTGTCCGATCATCCCCGTGGGCGTCATCGGCACGGATCGGATTCAACCGCCGGATGCCAAGTTTCCCAAGCTGCGTAAGGAAGCGACGCTGAAGATCGGTCGCCCGATCCGCGTCGATCGGTACCGCAGCAGAGTTGACGATCACATGGTGCTGCGTCAGATCACCGACGAGTTGATGTTCGAGATCCGTGAAATGACGGGGCAGGAATACCACAACGTCTACGCCGGCAAGCAGGCTGACACCGAGCCGACGAAGACGGCCGCCATCGGCAAGGTTGACGATCCGATCGCCGGTCACGACCGCCAGCTCACTCCGGTCTGACGGCCTCTCGCTCGTTCGGCTCCAACCCGACCACCGCTCGACCAGCCGAAATTGAGCGGCAGGCGGTGATATCACCTCGGTAGCCTTTCGGGCTATGGACGACATCTCGGTATTCCTTCCTGACGGCTCATCTCGTGTGCTGGCGGCCGGATCGACCACCACGGATCTCGCCCGCTCGATCGGCGCCCGTCTGGCGAAGGCATCGGTCGCTGCCGTCGTCAACGGCGACGAGGTCGATCTCGAGCGCCCGCTGCACGACGGTGACAACGTGGCGATCATCACCGATGCCTCTGACGAGGGTCGCCACATTCTCCGCCACTCGACATCACATGTGATGGCGCAGGCAGTTGTGCAGCTGTTCCCCGGTGCCAAGTTCTCGATCGGTCCGGCCATCGAGAACGGCTTTTACTACGACTTCGAGCTGCCAGGCGGCACGACCTTCAGTGACGAAGACCTCGTTGTCATCGAAGCTCGCATGCGCGAGATCATCAAGGCTGACCAGCCGTTCGTCCGCGATGAATTGTCGCCACGGGACGCGCTCGCGTTGTTCGCCGATCAGCCGTACAAGTGCGAGATCATCGAACGTGTGTCGTCCGGATCCGCCGACGGAGAGGATGCCGAGGAGGTCGGCAGCGGTAACACGATCAGCGTGTACCGCAACTCGCCCGATTTCGTCGACCTGTGTCGCGGGCCGCATGTGCCGTCGACATCGAAGCTCGGCTCGTTCAAACTGATGAAACTCGCCGGCGCGTATTGGCGCGGCAACGAAAAGGGCCCGATGCTGCAGCGCGTCTACGGCACGGCGTGGGAATCGAAGGCGGTTCTCGACGAGCATCTCCACCGTCTGGAAGAGGCGGAAAAGCGTGACCACCGCAAACTTGCTGTCGAGTTGGATCTGCTGTCGTTCCCATCACAGCTCGGTGCCGGCCTCGCCGTCTGGCACCCGAAAGGTGGCATCGTCCGCAAACTGATGGAGGACTACTCCCGGGCCCGTCATGCCAACGGCGGTTACGAGTTCGTCTACACACCCCATCTGTCGAACGGGCAACTGTTCGAGACGAGCGGCCATCTCGATTTCTACAAGGACGGGATGTATCCGCCGATGGAAATGGACAACGGCACGTACTACCCGAAACCGATGAACTGCCCGATGCACTGCCTGATTTTCGGCGCCCGTCAGCGTTCCTACCGGGAGTTGCCGCTGCGTCTCTACGAACTCGGCACGGTGTACCGCTACGAACGCGCCGGCACGCTCCATGGATTGATGCGCATCCGCGGGTTCACGCAGGACGACAGCCACATCTACTGCACGGAGGACAGCCTGCAGGACGAAATCGCCAGCTTGCTCGATTTCGTGCTCAGCGTGCTCCGCGCCTTCGGCTTCACCGAATTCACGGCGAACCTGTCGACGCGAGACCCGCAAAAATCCGTCGGCACCGACGAGATCTGGGACAAGGCAACGGAAGCGTTGCGCGAGGCGCTGATTCGTCACGGGTTGCCGTTCAAGATCAAAGAGGGAGACGCCGCCTTCTACGGTCCGAAGATCGACGTCGACGTCCGTGACGCCATCGGTCGTTCGTGGCAGCTGTCGACGATCCAGTGCGACTTCAACCTGCCAGAGAAGTTCGAACTCGAATATGTCGGTGCCGACAACGCCCGCCATCGCCCGATCATGTTGCACCGCGCCCTGTTCGGCTCGATCGAACGGTTCTTCGGCGTGTTGCTCGAGCACTACGCCGGCGCATTCCCGACGTGGCTCGCGCCGGTGCAGGCGCGGATATTGCCCGTAGCCGAACCGCATTCGGACTACGCAGCCTCGGTCGCTGCGCAGCTGCGCGCCTCCGGGTACCGCGTCGATGTCGTCGAGGCCAACGATCCGCTCGGCAAGCGCATCCGTACAGCCAAGCTGGAAAAGATCCCGTATGTGCTCGTTGTCGGTGACACCGACGTCGCCAACAAGACGCTGGGCGTCAACGCCCGCGGGGCAGACGTCGAGCGTGATGTACCGATCGAGACGTTCCTCGGCCGTCTCGCCGAAGAGACGAACATCTCTGCTCTCGTCTGACCCCTCTGCAAAGGCAGACACAGGTCCGGCGCGAATCGGCCCGGATTCGTGACCGTGCCTGATCGTCAGACGTCTTCATGAGGGGACGTAGGACCACAGTTCGTCGACGAGGTCACCGGTGTCTGCCTCGTCGACGCCTTTGGCAGCGAACCACGTGCAGATGTTCGTGCAGTCGCGTTCGAGGAACTGCCGCCCCTGAGGATTTCCGACGAGATCGACGACCTGCGGAACGTCGATCAGCACGATTCGGCCGTCGTCGACAAGGATGTTGTACGGCGAGAGGTCACCGTGGGTGTAGCCGATTTCAGCGATGATGCAGAGCGCTGTTCTGCAGTGGTGGTACAACTCGACGAGCTCGGTGCGTGTCGCGCTGATCTGTGCAAGCCGAGGTGCGGCGACGCCGGCGGGTGTGCCGATGAACTCCATCATGATCTCGGTTCCGATGAGTTGTACGGGGTACGGAACGCTGGCGCCGGCGCTCCACAGCCTGCCGAGGAATTCGAACTCTGCGCGGGCCCACTGGCCGGAGATCAGATCCTTACCGAACGCCGTCCTGGTGGCGATGGCGCGAGTTTCCCGACTGCGACGCATACGGCGGCCTTCGAGGTAGCCGGCGTCACGATGGAACATCCGGTGCTGTCCATCGCGAAATCGCTTGGCGGCGAATAGGCACGATTCGCCGGTCGATGAGAGTGTTCGACGGATGAGGCTGCAGTCGGCCTCCTTGCCGGTTTTGAGCACGCCGAGGTCTTCGTCGCGGGCGTTGGCATCGGTGATCACCCATGCCGGGACAGGATCAGGCCCGTGTGCGGCGTCGCGGTATGTCGACAGATCAGCGAGCTCGTCGACACCGTCGAACTCGGCGGTTCCGTCGAGTCGGTCTGGATTCGCCGGCGAACGCGAGGGGTTGGGGGAATCGTCGAACAGATCGCTGGTGATCTGTTCGTCGTCGACTTTGGCACGACGACGCGCAACGCGTTCGTGTTGGGACACTGGGGCCTCCACAGGCATGAGAACGGGGGGGGGTACTGGAGGCGAGCTGCGCGCTGACGGACGTCAGCGGATATCGATGAACGCAGTCGCCGAATCGATGGACGGGACGTGAGGCACTGACACAAGGTCGATGTCTATGTCTATGTCGAGGTCGACGTCTATGTCGAGGTCGATATTCATCTTGGCCACCCCTTTCCGCTGATCCGGGCCGAGCACGGCGTTCTGTCCGGAAGCATCGCACACCCCGGATCGCCGCTGCAATGGAATTATCCGGGTCGTTGTCTGGCTACCGTGAGGCGGTGAGTTTGGATCGACTGTGGAACCCGTGGCGCAATGCCTATGTGACATCCGGAGCCTCGTCTGAGCACCTTCGCGACGATCCAGCCGAGAGTGTCTTCAGTCGGATTCTCGCCAGCGGCCTGCCGGACGAGGAAACGCACATCGTCTGGCGTGGTAGGTATTGCTTCGCGATCCTCAACGCCTTTCCGTACACCAGCGGGCATGTCATGGTGCTCCCGTATCGCCAGATCGCTGACCTCGATGCGCTCGATCAAGACGAGACGCTGGAACTGTGGGCAGCGGTGACGAAGGTGACGCAGGCGATCAAGACCGCATATCAGCCTGACGGGCTGAATGTCGGCATCAACCTCGGGCGAGCGGCCGGCGGCAGCATCAGCGAACATCTGCATGTCCACGCATTGCCGCGTTGGATCGGGGACGGCAACTTCATGACCACAATTGCCGAGACCAGGACCCTTCCGGAAGCGCTGTCGGTGTCGGCGACGAAGATCCGCGCCGCATGGCCGGTCGACTGACCGCGCTGCACTCGCCGTATCCTCGTCAGTGATGAGTGCAGACGCCACCACCCCGACGAACGCCGATGCAGGCGACGAGATCCGCGACGAGTTGCCGACCGACCTGCAGCCAGAGTTCGCCGGTGTCTACGAGTTTCCGGACAACAGCCACCGCCGGATCCCCGGGTATATCTACCTCGGTGTCGCTGTGATCTGTGTTGCTTTCTGGATCGCCAGGCACAACACCGGGGCAGTGCTCGTCAACAGGGGCATCCTCGCTGCCGGCATTGCACTGGCGATCGTCGGTGCGTTCTCGATCTCATCCGGATGGCGGATGCACGTCGACGAGAAGCAGGCGCTCCTGCACGCCAGCGAGGCCGTCGGCTTTGCCGTCGGACACGCCTCGGCGCAGCAGGTCTGGCGTGGGCTGCGCAGTCGTCCGACGTGGCGGGTGCTGTGCTACTCGTCGGAAGAACCGCCGAAGCAGCGCGGTTTTGTGCTCGTCGATGCGATCGATGGAACGGTCATCGAGCACCTCGTCGAGGACAACCCTGAGGATCCTGAAGAATGGGCAGAACTGGCAACTCCGCCCCGTCCCGACGACGCCCCGGCAGACCGCAATCCCTAACAGGGTCTTGAATCTCGTCGGGAGCGAATCCGTGTTTCAAGGTTCAACGCGGAGGATTTTGGTGGTGGACGGGTCCGGCGAAACCCTCTGCAAGCCACTACGCCTGGGGTCGGTCGACCTCACGACCAGGTGAGTTCGACCGGAAGGCGCTTGATGCCGGCGATGAAGTTCGACCGCAGCCTCTCGATCGGCCCGGCCGGCTGAATATCGGCGAGACGGGGCAGGAGTTCCTCGAGCAGAATGCGGATCTCCAGCCGGGCAAGATGGGCACCGAGGCAGAGATGCTGGCTGCGGATGCCGAAGGCGGCGTGTTCGTTGGGCGTGCGACGGATGTCGAACGTGAACGGATCGTCGAACTGACGGTCGTCGTAGTCCGCTGACATGAACCAGATGACGACCTTGTCGCCGGCAGCGATCTGTCGACCGTGCAACTGCAGGTCGGTCGTCGCCGTTCGACGGAAGTGCATCGTCACGGTGCCCCAACGGAGGATCTCATCGACTGCACTGCTCACGAGCTTCTCGTCGGTGCCGACTGCTGCGCGAAGTGCTGCAAGTTGTTCAGGCCGCTCCATCAACGCCTTGATCCCTGCAGTCATCGTGTAGCGGGTTGTGTCGTTCCCGGCAGCGACGAGCAGCGTGAAGAAGTTGTTGAACTCCAATATCGTCAACGGTTCGCTCTCGCCGGGCGGCGGTTTGAGCAGATCGGAGATCACGTCGTCACTCGGGTGGGCAATGCGCTGCTTCGCCTGCTCACTGGCGTACCGGAACAGGTCGATACCCGCCGGGCTGCGGAACGGCATCAGACGGAATTCGTCGGTATCGACGAGTCCGACGGGATGCGTCGTGAACTCCGGGTCGGAGTTGCCAAGCAGCGCGTCCCCCTTCTCGACGAGCCATGGGCCATCCTCGTCGGGGACGCCGAGCAGTCGGCCGAGCATGCGCATCGGCAGTTCCTGGGCGACGTCACGGACGAATTCGACGCGCTGACGACCGGCGACCCTGTCGATTCCGGCGCGGGCGAGCAGACGCAGTCCCTGCTCGTAGGTCATCACCTCGCGGCGATTGAACGGCTTGGAGACGAGTCGGCGGTAGCGAGTGTGCTGGGGACTGTCGGTCTCCATCAGCGTGCGCCGGGCGGCGTGTTCCTCGGCATCCATGTCCTCGATGCGGATACCCTGAGCACACGAGAACAACTCGGGCTGTCGACTGACATCGAGCACGTCGGCGTATCGGGTCACCGACCAGAATCCGCGTCCGCCGTCGTGCTCAGAGGTCCAACTGACCGGGTCTTCGTCACGCAGTCGACGGAACGTGGCGTGGGGAACCCCGCCGACGAACGAGTCGGGGTCGCTGAGATCGGCGTCAGCCGGACCGAGATCGCCAGCGAGATCTGGGCCGCTCATACGTGGTGCTCGTTGACCAACGCGCCGGCGAGGAACGTCGTGCCGACGGTTCGGTAGTATCCGCAGAGTACTTCGCGCGGGCGCAGCCTGGCGATCTCGTCGACAGGGGAGTCGCCGAACCATATTTCGGCGTCGCCCTTCCATGCCTGACCGAGTTCGACGTCGACGCCCTGCATCGTGACGAGTTCGTCGAGGCTGTCTGTGCCGTCTGCTGCGATGCTCGGCATATAGCGGCTGTGGATCATCGCATGGCCGTTGACGAATCCGTTCGTCGCCGACTGCTCTCGCAGGGTGATGCGGATGTCGACCATTCGCCGGTCGTAGTGGCCGACCGTTCCGGCGAAACGGCCACCAGGAGTGAGCCGCGGTCCAGCCTTGCCGATCGTCACCGGGCGAGTCATCCAGATACTGCCGAGCTTCTTCGGGTAGCCCTGGAAGTGCCCACGGACCATCGCGAAGTCCTTGTCGACCCAGATGTAGACGCAGCGACTGAAGATGCGTCCCTGATACTGGCAGCGGACGATGATGAACGCTTCCTTGTACTGGGAGCGAATCGGATCGTCGAGTTCCGAAAGGTCGTCGCCACAGCTCTGCCAGTCGGCGAAGATCATGGCGACGGCGCCAGGGTCCTGGTCGTCCGCCACGAGTTCCAGCGGCTCTGGCAGCAGTGCAGCGATGGCCGAAGGGTCCGTCCGGTACTCGACCGTGAGCAGCTCACCGGAATAGTGCCACGGGGGTGCCGGAAGGATCGATGACCCACCAGTGGCACTCCGCGGAAAGAGGAATCCTTTTGACGAGGTCATGCGTCACATGGTATCGTTCGGGACCAAACGATGTCAATCTGTGGACGCTGCACAGGCAACACTGACAGCATTGATCAGAGACGACAATCGATTGGTCCCGGGGGTTCCGAGATATGACGGTTCGAGAGACAGTATGACGGTTCGAGAAACTCGCAGGATCGTGCTCAACGGCGCAGTCGTCGAGGTCGAGCGGCAGGACGATGAACTGGTTGCGGGGGACGGCCGCCGCGTCGCCATCACGGATGCAGTCCACCTCCCGCCGGTCGAACCCTCGAAGATCCTCTGTGTCCATCTCAACCACATCAGCAGAGTGCATGAATTCCAGATCAGCCTGGCGAAGACACCGACGTATTTCCAGAAGCCGACATCCTCGCTCAACTCGCATCTCGGCGACGTCGTGCGTCCAGACGGCTGCAGGTGGCTCAACTACGAGGGCGAGGTCGCCATCGTCATCGGCCGGACGTGCAGGAACATCGCCCCGGACGAAGCCGACGGATACATTCGCGGTTATACCATCGCCAACGACTACGGACTGCACGACTTCCGCGATACGGACGCTGGATCGATGCTGCGGGTCAAAGGTTCCGATACGCTCTGCCCGCTCGGGCCGGGCCTTGTCGAAGGATGGGACTGGCACGACAAGTACCTGCGTACGACGGTCAACGGCGAGCTCCGCCAAGACGGCAACACCAACGAGATGACGTGGGACATGAACTATCTCGTCGCCGATCTCGCCCGCACGATCACGCTCCATCCCAACGATGTCATCCTCTCCGGAACACCGGCTTGCTCCCGTCCCGTTCAACCGGGTGACGTCGTTACCGTCGAAGTCGAAGGCCTCGGAGCGCTGACGAACACGATCGTCACCGGTCCGACGGCGATCCGCGCCGACGTCGGCGCACAGCCGACCGAGAGCGAAGAGGTGCTCTCGACAGCGCTCGGCGGCGACTGGGAATTCCGCGGCATCCGTCCGCCGAAGCGCAACTGACATGGGTGAGATCATCGGCGCCGGGTTGATCGCCCACGTTCCGACCATCGTCCTTCCCGAGGCGACGCGGCGCGTACTGAACGACGGCGAGGAGATCAGCCTCGTTCCCGGACTTCGCCGACTACGTTCCGAGGTGCTCGACCGTCTTCGTCCCGACACGATCGTCGTCCTCGACGCCCACTGGTTCACGACGGTCGAGTTCATCGTCGCCGGCCACGCACGCCGGAGCGGCTTCTACACCAGCGAGGAACTGCCCCGCGGTATGTCGAGTATGCCGTACGACTTTCCAGGCGACCCGGAACTCGCCGCGGCCCTCGCCGAACAGGCTGCGGGCCGGGATGACATGTGGATCACCGCCGTCGACAACCCGTATCTTCCCGTCCACTACCCGACGATCAACCTGCTGCAGTACCTGCAGCGAGACGAACGATGGATCAGTATCGGCTGCTGTCAGACGGCTGAACCTAATGATTCATTACTCGTCGGCACGCTGCTCGCGAAGGCGATTGCGCAGTTGAATCGACGGGTCGTGATCCTCGCCTCCGGCGCGTTGAGCCATACGTTCTGGCCGTTTCGGCAGTTGCGAGCTCACGAGGCGAGCGACCCGAAACACATCTTCAGCGACCGGGCACGGTCAGCAGATGCCGCCGTGCTCGATGCGTTCTGGCGTGGTGATCACGCTGCGGTCATCGATGACATGCCGAACTATCTGCACGTCAAGCCGGAAGCCCGCTTCGGTCACTACCTGATGATGGTCGGTGCCATCGGAGGACCGAAGTGCGTCGCGCCGGGCTTCGCCTACAGCGACTACGAGAACTCGGTCGGCACTGCGCAGATGCACGTCTGGTTCGAACGACCGCAACACGGCTGGACGGGGTCGTGAGCCGACGGCCGCTGATCGGCATCACAGGACGTCGTTGGCCGGCGAGCCGGGTAGCCGACTTCCTGCCGTCGGCATTGCACGACGCCGAGTTCGACCTGCACTTCTCCGAGTACCCGGCAGCGGTAGCGAGAGCAGGCGGGCTGCCGGTCGAACTGACCCGTGATGCGCCGGTCGCCGAGATGCTCGAACGCCTCGACGGTGTCGTCATCTCCGGCGGTGCCGATGTCGATCCATCGCGGTACGGCGCAGACGCTGACGACAATCTCGGGCATCCGGAGCCAGACCGCGACGAATGGGAGCTGGCCGTCATCGCCGAGGCCCTGCGTACCGAC
>JAYTOR010000209.1:0-20878 GCA_043747685.1 Actinomycetota bacterium | reverse complement strand
CTCAACGGAGTGTTCGGAGTCGTTCCGGTCGCCGTCGTCTCCGTCGTCGTCAGTTCGTGGTGCTTCGTGCTCATCTGCCACTGGTGCACGGAACGCAATCCTTCACTCGCCAATCCGCGCCTCGCCATCATCCTGTTCTCGGTCTCCACATGCGTCAGCCTGTGGGGCGGTCGACTGACATTCGGGCCGGCGGTCGCCTTCGGCACCGCATGCATCGCCGCCCAGCAACGAGATCGCATCATCATCGCCTGCGTCTGTGCGACACTCTGCGGGCTGTCCTCGCCGGTCGGCGTCGTGTCGCTGGGCATCATTCTCGGTGCCTGCTTCATCGCCAACGCGCTGCCCCGTAAACAGCTCGTCATCACCTCGATCGCCTGTGTCGTCCCGGTTGGCGCGGTGATGATCCTCTTTCCCGAGCAGGGCTGGTATCCGTTCACATGGCGCAGCCTGTTCATGCTCACCCTCGCGCTCAGCATCGTCGGCTGGTTCGGCCGGCGGTACAAAGTGATATGGGTCGGCGCCGTCTTCTACTTCGTCGTCGCCGTGCTCGCCTTCATGTGGCGCTCTCCGCTCGGCGGCAACATCGTGCGCCTCGGGTGGCTTGCCGCCGGTTCGGTCGCCGCGCTGACGATCACCAACCACCGTCGCACACTTGTTCCGGCATTCGCCATCTTCACGCTGATCTGGACGTGGGCCTACGTGAACCTCGGTTTCGTTCCCAAGGACGTCGTGGCTGATTCCGCGTTCTTCACACCACTGTCCAACTATGTGTTGTCGATGCCAGGTGGTCCGCAACGGGTCGAGGTGTTGCCGACCGTTTCGTTCAGTCAGGCAGACGGTTTGGCGCTGCAGATCGGCATCGCCAGGGGATGGGAGACCCAACTCGACCGCGAATTGAACCCCGAATTCTACGGTCACCAGCTCACCGCCCAGAACTTCCATGCCTGGTTACGGCGCAACTCCGTTTCGCTCGTCGCCGTTCCCCAGGCCCACCTGCACGAGAACTCGCTCGACGAAGAGGCCATCATCAACTCCAATCCGGGGTATCTGGAACTGCAATGGTCGAATCCGAATTGGCATCTGTACCGCGTCATCGACGCCCAACCACTCGCCGACAATTCGGCGACCGTCACACAGGTCGAACCGGACTCACTCACCATCGATGCGCCGAAGCTCGGTACGACGACCGTCCGATTCCGCTACACGAAGTGGTATCGGATCGTGTCCGGCGATGCGTGTGTCACCGAAAGCAGCGACGGCTGGATCGATCTGGCCGTCCATTCACCGGGCACGATCCACATGCAGGCGACGATTTTCGGCAGCGGCGCAGAAGAAACCAATCAGGACCAGTGCTCGGCCGCGAAGTGACCTTCAGCTGCTGACGACGTCGGCGCCTGGCCTCGTGACAACGTCGACGTCTCAGCCCTGACGTTTCAACTCCTGTCGCTGTGCCTCTAGGCTGCAGGGCCGTCTGTTCGACGCCCCGGAATCTTGCTTGAGGATCGCGCTGTGCCCGAAAATACTCTGACCGTTACCACTGGCCGCCTGTCAGGTTCGGCTGCTTCCCGTCGCCTGCGCGCCGAGGGCCACATTCCCGGCGTGCTCTACGGCCACGGCATGACGCCAATCCCGCTGTCGGTCGAACGTCGTGAACTGCGCTTCGCGCTTGCCGGGCCAGCCGGTTTCAACACGCTGTTGAACCTCGCCGTCGATGGCAAGACGTTTCCGGCGATCATCAAGGATTTCCAGCGTCACCCGATCAAGCGCAACGTCGCCCATATCGACTTCCAGCAGGTCAGTCTCACCGAATCGATCACCATCTCGGTACCGGTCCGCCTCGAGGGTGAGGCCAAGGCAGTCCTCGCAGTCGACGGTCTCGTGGACGCGGCGATGGACTCGATCGAAGTCGTGACCACGCCGAACAACATGCCGAACGAGATCGTCATCGACATCTCCGACCTCCAGCCTGGCGACGTCATTCGTCTCTCCGACATCACCCTGCCGGCCGGCGTCACTGCGGTCGCCGATCCGGACACGACGATTGTCTCGGCAATCCACGGATCGACAGAAGCCGATGGCCAGACCGAGGCCGAGGCCGAGGCTGCCGACGCCGCAGAGGCCGCCGACGCCGCCGGCGACACACCCGCCGAATAATCGCTGATGCTCGCACCTCCGGTGCGGGAGACTCATCCCCGTGGCATTCCGCTCCTCTGAACGACGCGGCACGCCGAGCGATCTGCTGGTCATCGGTCTCGGCAACCCCGGATCCGAATACGCCAGATCGCGTCACAACGTCGGTGCAGAGGTCGTCGACCGACTCGCAGTGGTCCACCACTCCAAGCTGAAATCCGGCAAGGAACGAGCACTCACCGGCGAAGTGACGGTTGCCGGGACGCGTGTGGCACTGGCGTTTCCGACGACATTCATGAACGATTCCGGTGTCTCGGCACAACTCCTCGTCCGCCGCTACGGGATCGAGGACATCGCCAAGGTCGTCGTCGTCCATGACGAACTCGACCTCCCCCCTGGCGTCGTTCGCGTCAAAGTCGGCGGCGGACTCGCCGGCCACAACGGGTTGCGCTCGATCGTCCAGCATCTCAAGACCCAGGAGTTCGTCCGCGTGCGGATCGGGGTCGGCAAGCCGCCGTCGAAGGAGCAGGGCGCGAATCACGTACTCAGCAAGATCTCCAAGGCCGAACGGATGCTGCTGGACGAATCGGTGATCACCGCTGCCGAGGCTGTTGAGGTCATCGCCGAATTCGGCACCGATGAAGCAATGCGTCGCTGCAACACCAAATCGCCCACCTGACTCGTCCGCCCCATCGCGCCCCGAACCTGCGATCGCCTCCACCGCAGCGCTGGTGCGCAACAGCCACGCATCATGGCTCGACTGCACGAACACCTCGCGAACGGCGGAGCGCACGTGTCTGGCACGGTCCCGGGCAGCGGTTCGCATGGACGTTCGGTACGCTCGTCGGAGCCGATGAGTCTTGTTTCACTCCCTCCGCTGCTGCGCAACGAACCCGCCTTCGCCCAACTTTTGGGGCGCTCGAACGCGCTCGTGGCCGTGCCTGAGGCTGCCCGCCCGCTCGTCATCGCCGGGCTCGCGCACCTGACGGCTCGGCGTCCGCTCGTCATCGCATGTCCGACCGGGACGATGGCTGGGCAACTGGCAGACGACCTGTCGCAGTACCTCGACGCTGGTGAGGTCGAGCTTTTCCCTGCCTGGGAAACGCTGCCGTTCGAGCGCGTCAGCCCCTCGATCGAGACGATGGGTCGCCGCCTTCGAGTCATGCATCGGCTGAAGTCGAAGCAGACTTCGCCGACAGTCGTCGTCGCCAGTATCCGCGCCCTGCTGCAGCGACTTGCCCCGCCGAGTGCCGACACCGAACCGGTGTGCATCCGGCCGGGCGACATCCTCGATGCCGACGACCTGCTCCGCCAGTTGGTGTCAGCCGGTTACCGACGAGAGGAATTGGTGGAACACCGCGGCGAGGTCGCCAGGCGCGGGGCGATCATCGACGTCTTCCCCTCGACAGCCGACGGTCCGATCCGTATCGACCTGTGGGGCGACGAGGTCGATCGCCTGACGGAGTTCAGCGTCAGCGACCAGCGATCGACTGAAGAACTGCAGTCGGTCGAGATCTTTCCGGCGCGCGAGTTGCTCGGTTCCGAGCAGCTGCGTGAGCGTGCCGCCGGCCTCGTCGCCACCGAGCCGTGGGGTCGCGAGCAGTGGGAGCGACTCGCTGAAGGCCAGTTGTTCGACGGCATGGAATCGTGGCTGCCGTGGCTGACTCCGGAAGAACACCTGCTGACCGACGAACTCGGTGACAGCGCGCAGATCATCCTCATCGAGCCGCGCCGAATGCACGATCGCGCCGAAGATCTGCTGGCTGAAGAAGCCGACCTGGCCAAGGCGCTGGCGTCGAGTTGGGCTCGCGACGCGGAGCGCCAGTTCCCGCGCTTGCACGCCCAATCGGATCGGTTGCTGTCCGGTACCGACGGTGCAGCGTGGTCGATCGTGCCGACGCCCGATGCTCCTGACGCGCCGGCTGTCGCCGCCTCGACATGGTCACCGGTCGTCGGCGACAGCTCGATCCTCGTCGCCCGCCTGAAGACGCTGCTGTCCGAAAAATATCGCATCGTCGTCGCCGCCGACACTGCGAATTCAGCGCAGCGGCTCGCTGCGAACCTGCGCGAAAGCGGACTCGATTTCACGATCCTCGACGGACCGGAACCGGAACTGTCGAAGCCGGGCGGCTATGTCGTCGTCTCCCCGCTCCATCGCGGCTGCACGATCCCGAGCGTGCAGTTGGCGATCGTCGCCGAGGCCGACCTGACGGGGCGGCGCCGGGCCCATCGCCAGCCACGGCCGCGCAAGCGCCAGGCAGCCGGCTTCTTCGAAGACCTCAAGACGGGCGATTTCGTCGTGCACTATCAACACGGCGTCGGCAAGTTCGCCGGCATGACGAAGCGAACGATCGGCGGGGTCGAACGCGACTACCTACTGCTCGAGTACAGGGGTGGCGACAAGCTCTACATCCCGAGTGACCAGATCGACGCCATCCGCCAATACGTCGGCGGGGAAACACCACCGTTACACCGCCTCGGCGGATCCGATTTCGCCAAGGCCAAGTCGAAGGTCCGTTCTGCCGTCCGTGAGATCGCCCAGGAACTCGTCGTGCTGTACCAACGACGGCTGCATGCGCCAGGCTTCGTGTTCGGGCCTGATACGCCATGGCAGCACGAGATGGAGGATGCCTTCCCGTTCGCCGAAACGCCTGACCAGCTCACGGCGATCGCCGACGTCAAGGCCGATATGGAGGCGAGCCACCCGATGGATCGCCTCGTCTGCGGCGATGTCGGTTTCGGCAAGACGGAGATTGCCATTCGCGCTGCCTTCAAGGCGATCCAGGACAGCAAACAGGTCGCGATACTCGTCCCGACAACGCTGCTTGCCCAGCAACACGGCAACACCTTCGCCGATCGCTTCGCCGGCTACCCCATCCGTATCGAAGTGCTGTCGCGCTTCCTCACCGCCGGCCAAGCGAAGAAGGTCATCGCCGGTCTGCAGTCCGGCGAAGTCGACCTCGTCATCGGCACCCATCGCCTGCTGGCGGATGGGCTGAAGTTCAAGGATCTCGGGCTGCTGGTCGTCGACGAGGAACAGCGGTTCGGCGTCAACCACAAGGAATCGATCAAGAAGCTCACGACCAACGTCGACGTGTTGACGATGACGGCGACGCCGATCCCGCGAACACTCGAAATGAGCCTCGTCGGCATCCGCGACCTGACGCTGCTGCAGACCCCGCCTGCCGACCGCCAACCGATCCTTACCTACGTCGGGGAGTACGACGAGCGCGTCGCCGTCGAATCGATCCGCCGCGAACTGTTACGTGAGGGCCAGGTTTTCTGGGTGCACAACCGAGTCCGCACGATCGACGAGGCCGCTCAGCGGCTGCGCGAACTCGTGCCAGAAGCGCGCATCGCAGTCGCCCACGGGCAGATGGACGAGGGCACACTCGAACAGATCGTCGTCGACTTCTGGGAAGGCCGTTACGACGTGCTCGTCTGCACGACGATCATCGAATCGGGCATCGACATGCCGACCGTCAACACGCTCGTCGTCGAGCGTGCCGACCTGCTCGGCCTGGGTCAGATGCACCAGTTGCGTGGACGCGTCGGCCGGTCAGGTTCCCGTGCGTACGCCTATCTGTTCCATCCCCGCGACAAGGCGCTGACCGAGGAAGCCTACGAACGCCTCAAGACGATCGGTGAGTCGACCGACCTCGGCAGCGGCTTCAAGATCGCCATGCGCGACCTCGAAATCCGTGGTGCAGGCAACATCCTCGGTGCGTCACAATCCGGCCATATCGCCGCTGTCGGCTACGACCTCTATTGTCAGATGGTCACCGAGGCCGTCGCCGAGATGAAGGGTGAGCCGGTCAAGCCGCCGGCAGAAGTCAAGCTCGACGTCCCCGTCGACGCCTACCTGCCCGCCGACTACGTGACCAAGGAAGAGCTGCGGCTCGAGGCATACCGCCGGCTGGCGAACGTCAGCACGAACACCGAGGTCGAAGACATCCGTGCGGAGTGGGAGGACCGCTACGGTCCGATCCCTGCGCCTGCCGAAGCGCTGCTGATGGTCGGACGACTGCGGGCTGAGTGCCACCGCATCGGCCTGACCGAGATCTCGCTGATCGGCACGTCGGCGAGGATGGCACCGATCGTGCTCAAGACGAGCGAGACGATGCGCCTTCGCCGACTCGCCCGTGATGCGATCTACAAAGAGGACCTCCGCCAGATCGTCATCCCGCTGAAGAAGAACGTCGACCCGGCGACGCAACTCGTGGCAATCCTGCAGGAACTCGTTCCCGTCGTCTAGCGCCTGAACATCGTCAGCGCGACGACGGACCTTCGGCCAGATCCTTCGGTCCGCCCGCCAAGGAGATGCGAACTACCTGATCTCCACGAGTTCGTCCGGATCCGGGCCGGTGATCGTGATGCCGATGAACAGATCAGCGACCGCCACGGCGGTGCCGATTCATGTTGCCGAGACGGTGTCGTCGGCCTGGGCGAGGGAGGATGTCCAGCCTTCGTCACCTCGGTGATGCACTTCGACGACGCCGCGCGGCACATCGACGATCCAGTAGTCGACCAGCGCCGCAAGCTGTAGGTAGGCGAGAAGTTTCTCGCGGCGATCTGTCGCCGCGGTCGACGGTGACGCAACCTCGACGATCAGGCACGGACGGCGCTCGATTCTCGGATCGTCCGACGAATCGCACGCCACGACGACGTCCGGGTAGTAGACCGCGTTCGCCGTCTGCACCAAGAGATCGGCAACAATCAAACAGCACCGGTGCTCTCGAGCCGCAGAGGCAAGGGCGATGACGCAGTTGGTGACGCAATCGCCGTGAACTTTCGTTGCGCCGGCCATCGCATGAACGTATCCACCGACCCATTCGTGCTTGACCGGCGAACGTTCCTCCGCGTCGAGGTACTCCGCTTCCGAAATGTACGAGATGTGTTCGACGGGTCGCTCGCTAGCCTGTCCCGTCGTGAAGCCACGCTCCCTCGCCCTTGCCTCCGTCGGTCTGCTCGCTGCGATTTGGCTGTCATCGTGCTCGTCCGTCCAGCAGGACGCAGCCCGTGTCAACGGCCACCGCATACCGATGAGTGACTTCGAAGGCGACGTCAAGATGGTCTCGACGCTGAACAGCCTCGGCACGAACACGGTCCCGACGGCAAACGCCCGCCAGATCCTCAGCCTCGAAATTCTCATCTACCAATACGAAGACCGCCTCGACGCTGCCGGAACCCCGATCAGCGACACAGTGCGTCAAGAAGTGCTGAGCTCGGAGCAGGCTTCGCAGGGTTTCACCGGCTTGCCGAAGCGGATTCAGGACCTGCAACTGCGACTCGACGCCATCAAGGTCGCGATCCAGGGCAATGCGGC
Source organism: Actinomycetota bacterium (assembly GCA_043747685.1). Lineage (GTDB taxonomy): Bacteria > Actinomycetota > Acidimicrobiia > Acidimicrobiales > Ilumatobacteraceae > JANXUF01. The sequence continues at coordinate 13,422 of JAYTOR010000209.1, read as the reverse complement.
TGCACAGAAGCCGCTCCCGGGTGAGAAAATCTGGGTCAATCCCGCATTTGGTCAATACAAAGCTGCCACCGGGGTCGTCGCCCTCGGCACGGTCTCGACGACGCCTGACACGTCTGGCACCGGCGGGGCCACACAGACGGCGACAGCACCTGCGCCGGCCGACAGCGCCACTGCGCCCCCAGCTGACACATCGGCGACCGCCGATACCACACCAGCTACGTCGCAGCCGTAGCACTCGGGACAGTGACCGTGCCGTTGCCGCGCATCGTCGTCATCGGGCTCGGGCCAGGTGGCCCGGAGTATGCAACCTCGGCGGCGCTCGCAGCTATCGACCGTATCGCCCATCGGTATTTGCGGACCTCGCAGCACCCGTCCGCTTCGCTGGTCCCCGAAGCGACCACCTTCGATGCGATCTACGACGTCGCCGACAGTTTCGACGACGTCTATGTCGAGATCCGTGACACGCTCGTCGCTGCGGCCGTGCTTCATGGCGAAATCCTCTATGCGGTACCCGGTTCTCCGCTCGTGCTCGAACGCACCGTGCGCTACCTCCGCGATGACGACCGCATCGAGCTGCAGGTACTGCCGGCCGTGTCGTTCCTCGACCTCGCCTACGAACGGCTGGGCATCGACCCGATCGAGGCCCGTCTGCGGCTGATCAACGGACATGACTTTGCGACCGCCGCTGCTGCAGAAACAGGTCCGTTGCTCGTGGCTCACTGCCACGCCAACTGGGTGCTGTCGGACATCAAGCTCGCAGTCGAAGACGCTGCAGGCGACGAAGCCGTCGTCATCCTTCAACGCCTCGGGACTCCGGACGAACAGATCACGCATACGACGTGGGCGGAACTCGACCGCACCGTCGAGGCCGATCATCTGACGTCGATCTACATCCCTTCGCTTGGATCTCCGGTCGGCAAAGAATTCGTTCGCTTCTACGAAATCGTGCGTCGGCTGCGCCTCGAATGTCCATGGGATCGTAAGCAGACGCACGCTTCACTCGCCAGATACGCCGTCGAGGAGACCTACGAACTCGTCGAGGCGATCGGTCAATTGGGCGAGGACGGCGGTGGCGACGCGGAACTCGAAGGCGAACTCGGCGACGTACTGCTGCAGGTCGTGCTGCACTCGGCTATTGCCGAGCAGGAGGGTCGCTTCACGCTTCACGACGTCGCCAGGACGATCAGCGAGAAGATGATCCGCCGCCATCCGCACGTCTTTGCGGATGTCTCGGTGGAAACCGCCGACGACGTGGCGACGAATTGGCAGCAGATCAAGCAGGCCGAGCGGGCCGAGCGCGGGGAGGCCCCGGCACCTGCTTCCGCCCTCGATCGCGTGCCGCGTGAGCTTCCGTCGCTCGCCTACGCCGACGCGCTCTCCCGTGCTGCCGCCAAGGTCGGCTTCGATTGGAGCGAGCCGATCGACACGCTCGCCAAAGTTGCCGAGGAGTTGGAGGAGGTACGCGAATCGTTCGATGACGACGAGCATCTGCCGAGCGAGATCGGCGACCTGCTGTTCGCGGTCGTCAACGTCGCCCGCCGGCGCAGGATCGATCCCGAAGTCGCCCTCCGACAGGCGAGCGCCACGTTCGCACGGCGCTTCCGCATCGTCGAACAACTGGCGGCAGCACGCAGCACCGACCTGGCGACATGCGGTGTTGCGACGCTCGATGTGCTCTGGGAGCAAGCAAAGACCCTGACCAACCCGACGTGAGCCCATTGGCATCGCCACAACTCGCGGCAACGGATGCCGGGGGCGTCGTCACCCGATGGGGTAGCCTCGGCCCGTTGTCGAACCTTCAACTGCTGGAGCACCTGTGAGCGAAATTGAATCCGTCGTCGGGCGCGAAGTCCTCGATTCCCGAGGTAATCCCACCGTCGAGGTCGAGATCACCCTCGAGTCAGGCGCCTTCGGTCGAGCGATCGTGCCATCTGGCGCGTCGACAGGTGAGCACGAGGCCGTCGAACTCCGTGATGGTGGCGAGCGGTATCTCGGCAAGGGTGTCAGCAAGGCAGTCGCCAGCGTCAACGGCGAAATCGCCGACACGATCGAGGGCTACGACGCGCTCGAACAGCGCACCATCGACCGCTTGTTGATCGACCTCGATGCCACTGACAACAAGGCTCGTCTCGGCGCCAATGCGATTCTCGGCGTCAGTATGGCAATTGCCAAAGCCGCGGCAAGTGAGCTGCAGATCCCGCTCTACCGGTACGTCGGCGGACCCAACGCCCATGTGCTACCGGTCCCGATGATGAACGTGCTCAACGGCGGTGTCCACGCCGACAACACCATCGACCTCCAGGAATTCATGATCATGCCGATCGGCGCTCCGAGCTTCAAAGAGGCGTTGCGCTGGGGTGTCGAGACGTATCACACGCTCAAAAAAGTGCTCCACGACCGCAAGCTCGGCACGGGTGTTGGTGACGAAGGCGGCTTCGCCCCGAACTTGGCGACGAACGAAGACGCCATTCGCCTGCTTGTCGAAGCCATCGAAAAGGCTGGGTATACGCCAGGCGAAGACATCGCCATCGCCCTCGACCCCGCCACCAGCGAGCTCTACAAGAACGGTGCCTATCACCTCGAAGGTGAAGGCAAGGTGCTGTCGAGTGATGACTTCGTCGCTTACTGGACGCGTCTCGTCGACACCTACCCGATCGTCAGCATCGAGGACGGGATGGCAGAAGACGACTGGGACGGCTGGAAGTCGTTGTCGAATGCGGTCGGCTCACGGGTGCAACTCGTCGGCGACGACCTCTTCGTGACCAACACCTCCCGCTTGCAGATGGGCATCGGTCGAGGCATCGCCAACAGCGTGCTGATCAAGGTCAACCAGATCGGGACGCTCACGGAGACGTTGGAGACTGTCGACCTGGCAACCCGACACTCGTACACGAGCGTCATGAGCCACCGCTCCGGCGAGACCGAGGACACCACCATCGCCGATCTTGCCGTCGCCACGAACTGCGGTCAGATCAAGACCGGCGCACCCGCACGATCGGATCGCGTCGCCAAGTACAACCAGTTGCTCCGCATCGAAGCGCAGCTCGGAGAGTCTGCGGCCTACCGCGGCAGAGCGGCACTCGCCGGTCACTGAACCGGACGGTTCATCGATGGCTGACGACGACGAACCCTCCGGACGGACGAGTGGTAGCAGGCTGCTGCCACGTCCACGGATTCACGGCGAACCGCCGCGCCCGAAGAAGCGGGCGGCGACCTCGACGAACGCCATCGAACGGGACCAGCCGGGTGACTACACCAAACTGATCCTGCGCCACCGAAACCGAATCCTGCTCAGTGTCGCCGCCACCATCGTCGGTGGCGCGTTGATCGTCACGCTCGCCCTGCTCCCGATCCGTACGTGGTTTTCGCAGAACGACGAGATCAAGAAGGGCCAGACCGAACTCGATGCGCTGAATGCGGCCAATGCGATTTTCGAATCGCAGAACGAGCGCCTGCAGACCTCGGAAGGCATCCAGGATGCAGCCCGTAAGACACTCGGCCTGGTCGATGCCAAGGAGAAGAAGTCGCCACTACTCCCCCCGCCGTCGCTGTCGCCGCAGATGCCTGCAGGACTGCCGTACTCGCTCGTCACCGACATCTTGACCGTGCGGACCAATCAGGCTGCCGCCAAAGCTGCCTCGACCACGACGGTTCCTGCGCCGACGACAACCCCGGCGACGGCGCAGCCGCTGATCACCACGGCTGCCGCCGATCGGGCCAATGAGACCGGTGGCTCAGTCGCTCCGGACCTGACACCTGATTCCACGCCGCGCGGCACGTAGATGCGACAGCGAGCCGGAAATGGGCTGATCGGCATCGAACCTGTAGTGTCGGTCGTACTGATCGACTACCGACCACGGGGGTTTTTGTGACTGGCGCCAGCATTCTCGGCACACGGGTTTTGCGTAAGGAAGATCCGAAGTTCTTGACGGTCGGTGGCACATACTGCGCCGATCTCACGGACTCGCGCCTCGACGGCGCTGCGCATGTGACGTTCGTCAGAGCCTCGATCGCCCACGCCAACATCGTCTCCATCGACACCTCCGCTGCCAAGGAATCCCCCGGCGTCATCGGCGTCTTCACAGCAGACGACCTCGGCTTCACCGAGATCCCGGCGGCATTCAACCCCGGTGCGTCCCGCGGGTTACTCGCAATCGGCAAAGTCCGCTATGTCGGCGAACCCGTCGTCATCGTCGTCGCCGAAACGCCCGCACAGGGCGAAGACGCCGCCGCGCTCGTGGACATCGACTACGACCCGCTGCCCGTGCAGGTCGGCGTAGAAGCCTCGATGGTGTCGAGCGATCTCATCTACGAAACGGCGGGCAGCAACGTCGTCTTCGCCTCGACAGCGCTCGGCATGCCCGGCATCACCGACGACAGTTTCTTCGAGGATTGCGAAGTCGTCGTCGAACAGCGCATCGTCAACAACCGCGTCGCCCCCTGTCCACTCGAGGTCCGGTCATCCGCGGCTGCGTGGGTCGACGGCCGGCTCATCGAGTGGACGAGCAATCAGAACGCCCAGGGCACGAAGGACGAAATCGTCAAGGCCAACGGCCTGGAGCCGGCCGATGTGCTGATCATCACGCCGGACGTCGGCGGCGGTTTCGGCGCCAAGATCGGCAGTTATCCGGAAGACAAGATGCTCGGGGCGATCGCCAAGGCCGTCGGCCGTCCGGTGCGCTGGCTCGAGACCCGTGGAGAATCGATGCTCGCCCTCGGCCATGGCAGAGCGCAGGTGCAGTTCGCCAGACTCGGCGGTGACCGCGACGGCACTGTCAAGAAGTATTCATTGAAGATCCTCCAGGATTCAGGCGCAGCGGTCGAGATCGGAACCGTTCTGGCTGCGTTCATGACCAAGCCGATGGCTTCCGGCGTCTACGCCATCCCGGCCATCGAATGCGAGGCGTATTCGATCGCCACCAACACCACGCCCGTCGTGGCGTATCGTGGCGCCGGCAGGCCGGAGGCCACGGCGGCGATCGAGCGGATCATCGACATCTTCTCCGTCGAGATCGGTATGGACCCGGTCGATGTCCGCCGCAAGAACCTCATCCCGGCATTCACCGAGCCACATCAGACCGCAGCTGGCCACATCTACGATTGCGGCGACTACGCCAAGTCGCTCGACATCGCTATGCAGGCCAGCGACTACGCCAGCCTGCGCGCAGAGCAGGCCAAGCGCCGGGCAAGCGGCGACGTCAAGCAGATCGGCATCGGGGTCAGCGTCTACGTCGAGATCACCGGTGGCGTCGACCCGAAACAGGAAGATGCCAAGATCGAGGTCTTGCCGGATGGACGGGCGATCGTCTACACCGGAACGTCTCCTCACGGCCAGGGGCACCAGACTGCGTGGGCGATGCTCGCTCACGAGCAGACCGGCATCCCGATGGACAAGATCGACCTCGTCTGGGGGGACACCGACCTCGTCCCCAACGGTGGCGGAACGATGGGCTCGCGCTCGCTCCAGCACGGCGGCGTCGCTGTGCACGAAGCATCGATCCTGCTCGTCGACAAGGCCAGGGAACTCGCAGCCAAGATGCTCGAGGCCGACGTCGCCGACGTCGTGCTCGACAAGGAAGCTGCTGCGTTCCACGTCCAGGGCACACCATCGCTATCGAAGTCGTGGGGTGACCTCTCGGTCGCTGCAGCCCCCGACGGCGGGCTGATCGTCGATCACCGTTTCGTCGCCTCGAGTGCCACCTTCCCGTTCGGCGCTCACGTCGCCGTCGTCGAAGTCGACACCGAGACCGGCGAGGTCCGCCTCGAGCGCATCATCGCCGTCGACGATGCCGGTACGGTGCTCAATCCGCTGCTCCTCGACGGCCAGCGCCACGGCGGTATCGCCCAGGGTGTCGCTCAGGCGTTGTACGAGGAAGTGCGTTATGACGCCGACGCCAACCCGATCACCGCCAACCTTGCCGACTACGCGATGATCTCGGCGACCGAATTGCCGAGCTTCGAACTCGTCTCCTGCGTCACTCCGACGCCGGTCAACCCGTTGGGCGCCAAGGGAATCGGCGAGTCCGGCTCGATCGGCTCGACCCCCGCCGTGCAGTCTGCCGTCGTCGACGCCGTCGCCCACCTCGGCATCCGGCACATCGACATCCCGTGCACGCCAGAGCGCGTCTGGGCAGCGATCCAGGCAGCGAAAGCCTGACCCCGCCCGACCCGCCTGACCCCGCCTGAGCGGGCGCGGCCGGTGACCGCCTACGATCATGCGATGGCTGCATCACCGTGGGAACAACTCGAAGCCGGCATCACTCTCCCGTTCCACCCGGACCTGCAGATTCCGGAACTGCACCAGATCGAACTCGACGTGCCGACGATGCCGGCCATCGAATTCATCGAAGAGACCGCCCGGAAGGCTGTCGTCGAACAGCTGTCTGGTTCCGTCACCTCCGGAATGACCGTCGCGGTAGGAGGCGGTAGCCGTGGACTGACCTCGCGGGTAGAACTGCTTCGCGGAGCGATCAACGGCCTACGCGATCTCGGTGCTGAACCGTTCCTCGTTCCGGCAATGGGCAGCCATGGCGGCGCAAAGGCCGAAGGTCAGCGAGCGATGCTCGAATCGCTCGGCATGACCGAGGAGGCGCTCGGGGTCGAAATCCGGGCGACGATGGAGACCGTCGAGATCGCCCACACCGCCGGCGGCATGCCGCTGTATCTCGACAAGCATGCAGCGGGCGCCGATCGTGTCTTTCCCGTCAACCGCATCAAGCCGCACACGTGCTTTCGCGGGCCGATCGAAAGCGGCCTGGCGAAGATGACCGTCGTCGGTTTCGGCAAGCAGCCCGGCGCCGCACAGATCCATTCGTGCGGTCCGATCGACATGCGCAACCGCATCCTCGACGGCATCGAAGCCGTCAAGGCGACCGGTCGACTGCTCGGTGGCCTGGCCTCGATCGAATCGCCGTCGGGCGATGTCGTGCGAATCGAAGCGCTACGCGGCGAGCAGATCGGTGGCGAACGCGAACGCGAACTGACCGACCTTGCAAAACTGTTGGTTCCGGGGTTGCCATTCGCCGAAATCGACGTTCTCATCATCGAAAAGGGTGGCAAGGACATTTCCGGAACAACCATGGATCCGAATGTGACCGGTCGTTTCTGGGTGCACGCCTTGGACGACCTCGCCGAGCCCGACGTCCATGCGATCGTGCTGTTGAGCATCACTGAAATCTCGGCTGGCAACGTGCTCGGCATCGGGTTTGCCGACTTCATCCCGTCAGCGGTCGCCAAGACGATCGACTGGCAGAAGACGTATGTCAACTGCTTCACCGCAGGAATCGCCGGGCTGCGGCGGGCACGGATGCCGATGGTGCTCGCTTCTGAGGACGACTGCATCAAGGCGGCGTTGTCGATGTGCGGGCGCGATCTCCACGCTCCGAAGCGGGTCGTGCGCATCGAGAGCACGCTCCACATGACGACATGCTGGATCAGCGACGCCCTCCTGGACCACCTCCCTGCCGGTGCCCGCCTCGTCTGATCGCTGATTTGCAGGCAGGTGGACGCAGGCACGAAATGTTGCAGATTCTGCAACGATCTGTACCTGCGTCGGCCGCAGATACCGACGTAGGCTTTCCGGATGCCCGAGGGCCACACGATTCATCGCATCGCCATCGACCACATTAAGCTGCTCGCCGAAGGGCCGGTCGCCGTCTCATCGCCTCAGGGGCGCTTCGCTGAGTCGGCTGCGCTGGTCGACGGCGCCGAGATCGAACGGATCGAGGCCTACGGCAAGCACCTGTTCTACTGGTGGTCGACCGGGGCCGTCGGCCATGTGCACCTCGGGCTGTTCGGAAAATTCCGTGTTCACAAGGGTTCGGACATCCCCGAGCCGGTCGGCATGGTACGGATGAGGATGAGCACCGACCGGGCGACGGTGGACCTCGCGGGACCGACGGCGTGTTCGATCGGAACCCCCGGCGAGCGCAATGCCATCGTCGCCAGGCTCGGCCCGGACCCGCTACGGCGCGGCGCCAAGGCACAGGTCTCGATCGACCGCATCGCCAAGAGCAAACAAACCATCGGCGCGCTGCTCCTCGATCAGAAGGTGCTCAGCGGTGTCGGCAACGTCTATCGGGCCGAGGCGCTCTTCGTCAACGGCATCCGCCCGACGCGCCCCGGCATCGAGTGCGACCAGGCGGAACTGCTCGCGCTGTGGACGACGATCGTCTCCATGCTCCGCCAAGGAGTGAAGGACAACCGGATCATCACCATCGATCGGCGGGAGTTCGACATCCCGGCAGGACGCGTGCGCCGAGGTCAGACGAACTACGTCTACCACCGGGATCTCTGCCTGCGTTGCGGGACGGCGATACAGATCGTCGAGCTCGGCGGCCGAGCGTGCTATTTCTGCCCGGTCTGCCAGCCGAACTGAAGCGGCGGACTTCTGTGGACCGTTTTGCACCACCGGCGGTGCACCAGTGGACTCAGTTTCGGTGTCAGGCGTGGTCTGCGGTGCCGAGCGTTGCCCGAACGGTCCACAATTCCGGGAAGAGTACGACGTCGAGCATCGACCGAAGGTAGCTGACGCCGCCGGTCCCGCCGGTCCCGCGTTGGGTTCCGATGATCCGTTGGACCGTCGACAGATGGCGGAACCGCCACAGGCGGAAGGCGTCTTCGAGATCGACAAGTTCTTCCGCCAACTGGTAGAGATCCCACCGCTGCTCTGTCTGGCGGTAGACGGTCAGCCACGCTGCCTCGACACTGTCGTCGGCCGCGTACTGCTCGGTGACATCGCGGTCCAGTACGGTCGAGGGAATCGCCAGACCACGCCGCGCCAGCAGCCGCAGCGCCTTGTCGTACAGCGACGGCGCCTCGAATGCGGCCGTCACCTCTGCAAGTCGAGCGGGGCTGTGCTGGTGAAGCTTCAACATCGCTGCGTTCTTGTTGCCGAGCGCGAATTCGATGCACCGGTACTGCCAGCTCTGGAACCCGCTACTGGCGTCGAGATAGGGCCGGATGCGTGCATATTCCGGCGGCGTCAGCGTGGCCAGTACATCCCATGCGTGGACGAGCTGTTCCAGTATCCGGCTTACCCTGGACAGCTTTTTGAAGGCCGCCGGCAGTTCGTCGTTGGCGATATTGGCCGTTGCCGCCGACAGTTCGTGCAGCGCCAATTTCATCCACAGCTCGCTCGTCTGATGTTGGATGATGAACAGCATCTCGTTGTGATCTGGTGACAATGGGTGCTGGGCTGCCAGCAATTGGTCGAGGTGCAGATAGTCGCCGTAGCTCATGACCGTGCTGAAATCGAGGCGAGCACGCTCGTCGTAGACCGTCTGTTCCGGCGAAGCATCCATCGCCTCAGTCTCGCAAAGATCCCGACTCGGTTGATCCGCCGGTTGAATGGCCCGATGGACGAAGCGTTGCTGTCGCATCTACGATCGCCGCGAGCGGGAGCATCACCGTTGACGGTCGTTGCCGACGGTGTGGCAACGATGCACCGGCGGCGGCACGAGCAACCACCATCTGTTGGCGCAGGCTTGCTCGATGCAACACTCGCCGGACCGAATGGGGTGGATCCGAGCGTCGTGCGCAACGGGATCTGGAAGGCGCTCGGCACGGTCGGGCCGCCCAGGTCGCTCGCCAGGCTGTCGAACGTCGTCGCTCCCTGGCCGCAGTTGTACGAGTCGGTGTGGCGGCCGCGTTCGACGCCGTTGCTGACGCACGGAGCGCTGCAACTCAGCGACGAGCTCGACGAGATGGTCGATGCGCTGCCCGACATCGATGGTGCGTTCGTCGTCGACGTCGGTTGCGCCGAGGGCCTGATGTCGCGTGTGCTGGCCGCCCGCGGTGCCAACGTGCTGGCGGTCGATTACAGCGCGCCGTTGCTGAAGCGCGCACGAATGCGAGCTGCGAAGGAGCGTGTCTCGATCTCGCTGTGCCAGGCCGTCGCCCAGGCGCTGCCGGTGATCGACGGTCAGGCGGACGTCGTCGTGATGGGTGGAACGCTGAACGAAATCGGTGACCTACCTACGGCGATGTCCGAAGTCGCCAGAATCCTGAAGCGCGGTGGAACGTTCTTCTGCGTCAGTCTGCTCCCTGCGCCGAAGCGTGCGGGGAGGATCGCCCAACGACTCGTGAATGCCAGCGGGATCGTCTTCCCGACGGAGGCAGAAACACTGCAACTCTTCGCCTCCGCCGACCTCGACATTCGCGAACAGCGGATCACTGCATCGATGTCACGGATCACGGCGACAAAAATTTGACGCTGATAGTTCACGCGAGACTAGCCACAGCGTCGCTTTTTCCCGCCTCTCCGGGAACGACTGTCGAGCGCACCCAGCCGAGCGCCCGACGGCCGCAACGATTGCCGCGAGGCTGTGGCATGATGGCGATGACAAGCGGTTTTGCTACAAAGATGGGGGTTTCATCGTGGAAATATCCGTCACCGTCAACGGTGTCGCACATACGAATGACGTCGAGCCGAGGACGCTCCTCGTGCATTACGTGCGTGACACGCTCGGTCTGACCGGCACCAACATCGGGTGCGATACGTCCAGCTGCGGCGCCTGCACACTGCACCTCAACGGCGAGTCCGTCAAGAGCTGCACCTTGCTCGCCGTCCAGGCGGACGGCGACGAACTCGTCACCATCGAAGGACTCGCCAAGGACGGCGTGCTGCACCCGATGCAGCAGGCGTTCATGGAGAACCACGGCCTGCAGTGCGGCTATTGCACCCCGGGCATGGTGATGGCGTCGGTCGGGCTGCTCAACGAGAATCCGCACCCGACCGAGCGTGAGGTCCGCCTCGGCCTCGAAGGCAACCTGTGCAGGTGCACCGGCTACCACAACATCGTGCAATCAGTCCTGGCCGCAGCCGAAGCAGGCTGAGCCCGCCATGACGATCATCGAGGACGCACCCGCCTCCATCCTCGGCGTCCGCCGTCTGCGCCGTGAGGATCCGCCGCTGCTCACCGGCGAATCGAAGTTCACCAACGACCTCACTATCCCGGGGGCGCTGCACCTCGGCGTCATCCGCAGCCCGTACGCCCACGCCAACATCACTTCCATCGACCTGACCAAGGCGCTGGCAGTCCCCGGTGTCGTCGCCGCCTACACCGGAGCAGAACTGCAAGACCTGTGGGCCGGCCCGATGCCGTGCGCCTGGCCTGTCACAGCTGACATGAAGAACCCGGTGCACTACCCGATCGCTGTCTCGATGGTCGCCTACGTCGGCGACGGCGTCGCCATCGTGTTGGCCACGTCCGAGACTGCTGCACGTGACGGCGCCGATGCGGTCGAGGTCGTCTACGAGCCGCTCGACGCAGTCATCGATCTCGAAGATGCATTGTCCGATCGAGTACTCGTGCATCCGGAACTGGGTACCAACAAGAGTTACACGTGGGACCTGAAGATCGGCGAGGACGCCGTCAACGCTGCGTTCGCAGCCGCGACCTATACCGTCAACGAGCGCTACGTCCAGCAGCGCCTGCTGCCGATGGCGATGGAGCCACGCGCGGTCGTGTCCGTCCCGCAGCCGTACGGCGGCGGTGTCACCCTGTACTCGGCGACGCAGATCCCGCACATCCTCAAGGTGATGGCTGCGCTGACACTCGGTATCCCCGAGCAACTCGTTCGCGTCGTCGCCCCCAGTGTCGGTGGTGGTTTCGGATGCAAGCTCAACGTCTACGCCGAGGAACTACTGTGTCTGGCGCTGTCGCGCAAGCACGGCGTACCCGTGCGCTGGAACGAAGACCGTGGGGAGAACACCCAGGCGACAATCCACGGGCGTGGTCAGATCCAGCATGTCGAACTCGCCGCTGACGCTGATGGCAAGCTCACTGCGGTCCGCATCCGTCTGCTCGCCGACATGGGGGCCTACCTCCAGCTCGTCACACCTGGCGTGCCGATCCTCGGTGCATTCCTCTATGCCGGTGTCTACGACATTCCTGCGGCGTACGACTTCAGCTGCACCTCGGTGTTCACGACGATGACGCCGACCGACGCCTACCGTGGGGCCGGCCGTCCTGAAGCGACGTACGCCATCGAGCGGGCGATGGACACCCTCGCCAAGCAGGTCGGCATCGATCCAATCGAGCTGCGCAAGCGCAACTTCATCAAGAAGGAACAGTTTCCGTACACCGCCTTCAGCGGCCTCACCTACGACAGCGGAGATCATCTGCTCGCCGCCGAGAAGGCGATGGAGATGGTCGACTACACCGGCCTGCGGACCAAGCAGCAAACGCAGAATGTCGAGGGCTCGACCAAGCGCCTCGGAGTCGGTGTCTCGTCGTATTTCGAGATGTGCGGCCTTGCCCCATCCCGAGTACTCGCCTCGTTGAACTACAGCGCAGGCGGCTGGGAAGCAGCGACGGTGCGGGTGCTGGCGACGAACAAGGTCCAGGTCGTCACGGGTGCGACGCCGCACGGTCAGGGACACGAAACGTCGTGGTCGATGATCGTCGCCCAGAAGCTCGGCGTCTCACCAGACGATGTCGACGTGTTGCACTCCGATACGGCGATCAGCCCGCTCGGATTGGATACCTACGGCTCACGTTCGCTCGTGGTCGGTGGCGTCGCCATCGACATGGCCTGTGACAAGGTCATCGACAAGGCCAAGCAGATCGCCGCCCATCAGTTGGAAGCGTCGGTCGAGGATCTCGAATTCGTGAACGGCACGTTCAGCGTCAAGGGTTCGCCGGACAAAGCAATGCCGCTTGCGGCCATCGCCTTCGCCGCCTTCAGCGCACACGACCTGCCGGACGGCATGGAACCGAACCTCGAAGCGCACGTCTCGTACGATCCGCCGAACTTCTCGTGGCCATTCGGGACGCACATCTGCGTCGTCGAAGTCGACACCGAGACGGGCCAGGTCGACGTTGTGAAATACGTCGCCGTCGATGACTGCGGCAACCAGATCAACCCGTTGATCGTCGATGGTCAGGTGCACGGCGGCGTCATCCAGGGCCTCGCCCAGGCGCTGTTCGAGGAAGCGGTCTACGACGCCGAGGGCAATCTCAAGACCACATCGCTCGCCGAGTACCTCGTGCCCTCGGCCGCCGACGTCCCTGGCCTCACCCTCGGCCACACCATCACCCCGTCACCGACGAATTCGCTCGGCGTCAAGGGCATCGGTGAGGCCGGCACCATCGGTGCCGCACCCGCCGTGATCAATGCAATCGTCGATGCCCTCTCGGGTCTCGGCGTCACGTCCATGGCGATGCCCGCATCGCCGAACACTGTTTGGAACACCATCCAGGCTGCCCAAGGAGGCCACTCGTGATCCCCGCCGCATTCGACTACAAGCGCGCAAGTTCTGCTGCCGAGGCGATCAGTCTGATCGGCGAGTACGGCGAGGACGCCAAGTTCCTCGCCGGTGGCCACAGCCTGTTGCCGTTGATGAAACTTCGCCTCGCCCAGCCGACGGTGCTCGTCGACATCGGCAAGCTGACCGACCTGTCCTACATCCGTGACGCC
>JAYTOR010000208.1:0-3003 GCA_043747685.1 Actinomycetota bacterium | reverse complement strand
AGTTCGGAATCGCCGCCCGGTGCGGAGGGGTGGAGGGTCCTTGCGTCGACTGGTGCCGGGCATGTCATATGGGGAACGACTCAGCGGCCGATCATCAATCATCCCGAGGTCGTCGCCAGCTACGCGGTTTTCGATCCAACCGGACTCCATGCAGCATTGTTCAACGGGACCCAGCTTCCCGGCGGCGGTCCATGGGTTAACGGTTCACGGGTGTCCGGCGCAGCCGAGCCAGCGCTCGTCGCTGCGTTCAACGGTGGGTTCAGGTTCAAACACATCCGCGGCGGCTATTTCGCCGAGGGACACGAGATCAAACCGTTGCTCGATGGCGAGGCGACACTGGCCATACGTTTCGATGGCTGGATGACCATTGGGGTGTACGGCAAGGATCTCACCAACGACGGGTCATGGACATCATTGCGTCAGAACCTGCCGTTGATTGTCGACGGGGGCCACGAGGTGGTGAGCGTCGCCTCGGAGCCCGGCGTTGCCCACATCTATTGGGGCGATGACTTCGGAGGGGTCGTTCGTGATCTCCGTTCGGCGCTGTGTCTTCGACGTGACGGCCGGTTGATGTATGCGGTCGTCGGCCCAGTTGATATCGACGGCCTCGCGGCTGCGCTCGTGGCGGCAGGCTGTGAGCGAGCGATGGAGCTCGATATCAACGGTTCCTGGCCGCAGTTCGTGACCATCGATCGATCTGGGCCGACATCAGCCGGTGTCGGGCTTGATCCGAGAATGGCGCATCTCGACAGATATTTGACCGGTTCGTCGAAGGATTTCATTGCCTTGTTCGACCCCGCACTCCTGCCGGAAAACGCCTTGCCGTAGCCACTGCGGCACTCGCTTGCGGTTACGCCGCACGCTCACCTCTGCCCAGGCGGTTCGGAGCCGACGCAGGCGCAATTGCAGACGGCGGCGGCAGGCGACAAGCCCGGCCAGACCCGGCACGCCGATTTTGAGAACGTACATCCGCCGCATCGTGGAAAAACAGTCGAGCGCTTCGCCCCCCGGACGCCGCCAGCGCGACAAAGTAGCCCGTCCTCGACCTGGGCCTGTCTCATGAGTTCCTGCCTTCTGCGATCGGTCGTTTCAGGCGCACCGCGAGCTCGGCGAAGTCGAACGGTTTGGTGAGGAAGTCGCCTGCGGCCACGCTCGCCGACTGGTCACTCGCCCGGGTGCGTGCCGTCAACACGAGCACCGGTGTACGGTCATTGCTAGCTCGCATAGCGCGACACGCCGACAATCCGTCGAGGCGTCGAGGCATCGAGATATCGATGACCACCACGTCGACGTGACTGGCCTGCAGCGAATGCAACGCTGTGTCGCCGTCGTCGACGAGCAGCACCGAATACCCTTCCAGCCGCAGAGCGAGACTCAGTGAGTCGCGGATCGCCCGATCATCATCAGCGATGAGAACCGTCGCCGTCATGACACGAGCGATTCGCCGGCGCCTGATCGGCGGTGTCGCAGATACTCGACGCCGATCGGCAGTAGTGAAAACACGACGATGCCGATTGTGGCGAGCTCGACATGATTTCGAATGATGCTCTGCTTGCCGAGAAAATATCCCAGCACCGTGAGTCCGGTTGTCCAAGCGGCGCCGCCCATGAGATTGAACGTAACGAAGCGGCGATAGGGCATCTCGCTGACACCGGCGACCATCGGCGTGAACGTCCGCACCACGGGAACGAAACGGGCCATGACAATTGTCTTCGAGCCGTGACGGTCGAAGAAGGCTTGCGCCTTGGCGAGATTCTTCGGGCTGAACAGTCGCGAGTTCGGCCTGGTGAACAATCGAGTGCCGATACGTCTGCCGACGACGTAACCGACCTGGTCACCAAGAGCCGCAGCCAGGAAGAACAACGGGATGATCAGCAGCAACGGCTGGTTGACGTGAGGAAGCCCGGCGGGCTTGGTCGCCAAGAATCCGGCGATGAACAGCAGCGAATCACCGGGCAGGAAGAAGATCAGGCACGACTCGGCGAAGATGATCGCCGCCACGAGGAAAACTCCACCGCTGGCGATGATGTCGTTCGGGTTGAGAATCGACGCAAGGACCGGCATTTCACGAGGCTCGCTCAAGAAAGTGAGGGCCCGGTGAGAATAGCGCGTGGATCGAGTATGACGACGACCTAGGCAATGGCGACTGCGAGCGACAGGGCGCCCATTCCGAGGCAGTAGATCGCAAACGGCGTCAAGGTCCGGGTGCGGAAGTACCTTTCGAGGAACCGCACGGCTGCATAGGCGGCGACAGGCGACGAACGCAGCGACCGCACCGGCGAGTGCCTGGCCTCGCACACCGTTGCCGAGTGGACCGAAGAGATCCGGAATCTTGTACACCCCTGCGGCGAAAATCACCGGTGTCGCCAACAGGAACGACAGGTGCGCAGCGTTTTCATGATCGAGACCTCGCAGCAGCCCTCCGATCATCGAAACCCCGGACCGTCTGATACCGGCGAACAGAGCCAGCGACTGCGACAGGCCGATCAGTCCAGCCTCACGGAAACTGAGCGTCGACAACACGGCCTCGCTCGCAGCAGCGCTGTACCGCTCTGGTTCCGCTGCTTGCGTCATCGCCTTGCGGCGCAGTCGTTCGCCGAGGAACAGCAGTCCTCCGTTGACGATGAGGAAGATCGACGCGGCGGCTGGCTTGGCGAAGACGGTACGCAACAAGTGTTCGAACACCAGGCCGAGAATCCCGATCGGCAATGTGGCGACGATGATCAGCCAAGCGAGGCGCTCATCGGGTGTCTCGATACGTCGTTTGCGGATCGAGGTGAAGAATCTACCGACGATGCGGATCCACGTCGAACGAAAATGCACCAACAACGCCAGTGCCGTCGCCACATGCAACGCGACGAGGAAGGCGAGATAGTACGACTCGCTCGCCGACTGCGCAGCGACGACATTGTCCCAGCCGAACAGCTTCGGGAGCAACACGGAATGGCCGAGACTGGAGATCGGGAACAGCTCGGTGACGCCTTGGATCACGCCGATGACAAT
>JAYTOR010000207.1:0-9708 GCA_043747685.1 Actinomycetota bacterium | reverse complement strand
TGAGCAGGGGTTTTACAGTGGGCGAGGGGGGACTTGAACCCCCACATCCTTTCGAATACTGGCACCTGAAGCCAGCGCGTCTGCCATTCCGCCACTCGCCCAGGAGTGAACACTTGACCATACAGGTGTTCACGACCTCGGCCAACACGCATTTCCGGTCGTGGACCAATCGAGTATTTGCGTGAATGGAGTAGGAACACGCCCTTCGGTGCAAGGGAAATACTCGTTTGACGTCCGGGGTCAGCGAAATACTCGATGCGGGCTCCGGCGTTAGTTATGGGAACGGCGTGCGGGCGAGGATGGCTGGGGTTATCGGGGAACGGCGTGCGGGCGAGGATGGCTGGGGTTATCGGGGCGCGGGAGCCAACGAAGAGCGCGGGGAGCTCGCCGGGAGCGGTGCCGAGCCCGGGGAGGTCCTGACCACTAGCCTGAGGCGTACTTGTGTATCGCATCATGTTGGAAAAGGCGTAGAGCGGATGGCTGACGGCGTGTTCTCACGCGCATTCAAGGGAACGGTGCGCCCGATCGAGTTGGGACGGCGGCTGATCCGCGAGATGGATGAGCATCGTTCTGTCGACGTCAAAGGTCGCAGGACCGTCCCCAACGAGTTCACCGTGTGGCTCAGCCCGGCAGATCATGCGGGCTTCGCCGACATCGACGAGACGTTGATCACCGAACTGCGCGAGGCAGCCCGCGAATACGCGCGCGACGAGGGGTACCACTTCGTCGGCCCGATCGTCGTCGAACTCGCCGTCGACAACAAACTCAAAGCCGGCCGCTTCGGGATCTCGAGCCAGACGAAGGAATCGCCAGGTGGCATCGGTGCCGGCGGACTCGTCGTCCCTTCCGGCGAACGGATCGCCCTCACGGAAGCCACCACGAGCATGGGAAGGGCGCAGGACTGCACGATCGTGCTCAACGATCTTAACGTCAGCCGCCGCCATGCCGAAGTCAAGCCACTCGGCACCGGCTTCGTCCTCTACGACCTCGGCTCGACGAACGGCACGAAGCTCAACGGCGTGCGCCTCGACGGTTCTCGGCCGCTCAAAGACGGTGACGTCATCACGCTCGGCGCCACGCAGATCCGATTCGAAGCCTCGTGACTCGATGAGCTCACGGCTCGCAAACACCGCGACCGTGCCCGCCCCGATGTTCACGCCGATGCAGGAAACCATTGCCGTCCAGCCGCTCATCCTCGAGCACGTCTCGGAGAACCATCGATGACCGATCAGCTCCTGAGCGTCTTCAAGATCTGTCTGCTCGTACTGCTGTACCTCTTCTTCGCCCGCGTGCTCTATGCCGTCTGGAGCGAGGTCCGTTCGCCGAAACGCAACAACACGGCGAACTCTGGCGGGATCCCGCATGTGTCGGTGGGCTCCTCGGCACCGTCCGTCCAGGCACCACCTGCGACTGCTCAGCCGATCATGCAGACGGCATCGAGCAGCCGATCGACGTTGGCGCCGGAGACGAGGAGCACGAAGTTGAGCCGCGGCCACGTGTCGAAGATGATCGTCATCGAGCCGCGGTCGCGTAAGGGCGCGAGCTTTCTCATCGGCGACGAGTTGACGATCGGACGATCAGACGGATGCACCGTGTCGATCACGGACGACGAGTTCATCTCCCAGCTACACGCACGAGCGTTCGTCAGTAACGGCCAGGCATTCGTCGAGGACCTCGGCTCGACGAACGGCAGCTACCACAACGGCAACCGCCTGACAGGGCCCGTCGCGCTGCAGCGTGGTGACCGGATGCAGATCGGCAACACCGTCCTGGAGGCGACATAGTGGCCACGCTGCGCTGGGGTGCAACGACTGACGTCGGCCGCGTCCGCACGTCCAACGAAGATGCCTACGTCGCCAAACCCGGCCTGTTCGTCGTTGCTGACGGTATGGGCGGTCATCTCGCCGGCGAGGTCGCCAGCGAATTGGCCGTCGCCACGCTCGACCAACGGCTCGGCTCTGCAACGCCGTCAGAAGCCACTGTCGACGCGCTGTCGTTGGCGGTACAGCAGGCAAACGACGCGATCTTCAACGAGTCCCAATCCGACGCAACCCGCCTCGGCATGGGGACGACCGTGACGGCGATCGTCGTCATCCGTTCCGCAGACCAGGACGACGATGCTGCAGAGCTGTTCGCCATTGCCAACGTCGGCGACTCCCGCGCCTACGCCTTCCGCGGTGATCGCCTCGTGCAGCTGAGCGTCGACCACAGCTATGTCCAGGAACTCGTCGCCAGCGGGCAGATCGAGCCCGAAGAAGCCCGTACCCACCCCAACCGCAACATCGTCACCAAGGCGTTGGGCATCGAACTCGGCGTCGAACCCGATGTCTGGACGTTGCCGATCGTCGCAGGTGACAGGCTACTGCTGTGCTCTGACGGGCTGGTGGACGAGGTTGCTGACGCGGCGATTGCCTCGATCATGCGCACCGTCGACGAGCCGCAGGATGCCGCCGAGGAACTGGTGGCCGCCGCCAATGTCAACGGCGGACGTGACAACGTAACGGTTGTGGTCATCGATGTCATCGCCGTCGAACCGACGGAAGCGTCGAAAAAGCAGACAGCAATTGCCTCCGGCGCATCGGCGCCGATGACTGCAGCTGACCAGTTCGGGCCGGTTCCGCGCCGCGTGTCGGCTGCGTTGCAGCCTTCCGGGTCGATCGCCGTCGACGCGGAAGCAGGCATCGATGTCTACGCAGAACTCGATGAGCGCGAGCGGGTCGGCACGAGCGATCGAGCACGCAGTGCAGGACGCGATGACACCGTCGGTATCGCCCGCTCCGGACCGAAGACGGTTGCGACCGATTCGAAGGCTAGGACAGCGCCGCAGGCGACGAAGACAGGCGACGCAGCGAAGCGAGCCGGTGCCTCAAACAACGGCGAGACCAGCGTTACGGCCACGTCTCGCCCGGTCGATCACAGCGGTTCGATTCCGATTCCTCGCCTCGTCAAAGACGCCAGTAAGCCGATCCCCCGACCGAAGCGCCGCAAGATCAGCGTGGCGTCGGTCCTCTTTGCCACCGCCGTGCTCGCTGTGTTCGTCGCTGCCTTCGCCTTCACAGCCGCCCAGGCCCGAAGTGGCTTCTTCGTTGCTTTTCGGGGTGAGGAGATCTACGTCTTCAAGGGCAAACCGGACGGCATGCTGTGGTTCGACCCGACCGTCGCCGTGGACACACAGAAAAGGCGGTCGGACATCACACCCGATCAAATTCCGGCGATCGAGGCGAAACCGACGTTCGAGAACGTCGCCAGCGCACTGCAGTACGTCACCCTCCTCACCAACCAAACGAAACCGGTCACCACTGCACCCGCCACGACCACCCCTCAGACCACCGCAGCATCGCTGACGACTGCACCGCCGACGACCGTCATCGGTGGGTAGACCATGAACCGCAGAAATACTGAGCTCGGTCTCATTCTGCTCGCAGTCCTGATCACCGGCTGCGCCTACATACTCTCCGCGCTCGGCAAGGACAGCAACATCCCGGCGAACCTCGTGCCCTTCCTGGCAGCGCTCGTCGGGTTGCTCGTCGTCGCCCACGTGGCGACGCGGTATCTCGCACGCGGTGCCGATTCGATCGTGCTGCCGATTGTCGTGCTGCTCAACGGCATCGGCTACGTGGTGCTCGTGAGACTCAACGCTCATCGCTTTGCCGGACCACAGGCGACGTGGACGTTCATCGGCATCGGGGCATACGTCGCCACGCTGATCGTCGTCAGGCGAGTCAACGACCTACGACTCCACCACTGGCGATTCTTCTGGCTCGGCGTCGTGCTGCTGATGTTGCCGCTCGTGCCAGGCATCGGACGCGAGGTCGGCGGTGCGCGAATCTGGGTCAGCGTCGGCCCACTCAGCTTTCAGCCAGGTGAGGTCGCCAAGATCTGCCTGGCGATCTTCTTCGCCGGCTATCTCGAGGAGCGCCGCGAACTGATCGCCGCAGGGACATGGCGCGTCGGTCCGCTCAACCTCCCGGAGCCGCGCTACCTGCTGCCGATCCTCGCCGCCTGGGGCGTGTCGGTCGTATTGATGGTCGGGATGAAGGATCTCGGGACCGCGTTGATGTTCTTCACGTTGTTCGTGGTGATGCTGTGGGTCGGAACGGAAAAGGGCAGCTATCTGGCGATCGGCGCGGTCCTGTTCAGCGGAGCGGCGTTCGTTGCGTGGAAGGTCATCGCCAATGTCCAGAACCGAGTCAATCTGTGGATCGATCCCTGGAGTCGCTACCGCGACGTCCATGGCGGTTATCAGATCATCCAGGCGCAGTTCGGCATTGCCAGCGGCAGCCTCGGCGGGCTCGGTCTCGGCCAGGGAACGCCTGGCAAGATCCCGGCTGCGCAGAACGACTTCATCTTCGCAGCGATCGCCGAAGAACTCGGTCTGTTCGGTGCCACCGCCATCCTGATGGCCTTTGTTCTGATCGTAGGGTCCGGTCTGCGGACGGCGACGAAAGCCGAGCGCCCGTTTGAAAAACTGCTGGCCGTCGGACTGACGACGGTGCTCGGCATCCAGGCGTTCATCATCATCGGCGGAGTGTTGCGGGTGCTGCCGCTGACCGGTGTCACGCTTCCGTTCGTCAGTTATGGCGGCTCCTCGCTGGTGTCCAACTATGTACTGCTGGCGTTGCTGATGCGCATCGGCGACTCCACCGCCCGCCGTATCGGCGAGCTGCCAGACGACGTATCGTGGGCGCAGCGGCGAGCGGCGAGGCGTTGGGCAAAGGGCGTCACACGGCCGAACGTAGGCGATGTCGACGCCACGGCGATCGCATGAACCGTCAGATCCGCCTGCTCGCCGTCGGGCTGCTCGTGTGCTACGCAGCGCTGTTCATCAAGCTGAACATCCTCCAGGTCGGCGAATCGAAACAGTTGAGCACCGACCCGCGCAACGATCGCGCTGTCATCCAGACGTTCAACAAACCACGTGGACCGATCATGAGCGCTGACGGCGTCGTGCTCGCCAGCAGTGTTGCCACGCCGACCGAGAAGTTCAAGTTCCAGCGCCAATATCCAACCGGCGACCTGTTCTCCGACGTCACCGGCTACTACTCCTTCACCTACGGGGCTACGCAGGTCGAGAAGGTCGAAAATGCCATCCTCGCCGGCACGACGACGCAGCAGCAGGTCGGCGCGCTCGGCAACATCTTCACCAAGGACACGAACACGACCGGGTCCGTCACCTTGACCTTGCGCAACGATCTGCAGACGGTAGCGAAAACGGCACTCGGCGACAGAGAAGGGTCGGTCGTCGTCCTCGACCCTCGTACCGGGGCGATCCTGGCGATGTACAGCTACCCGAGCTACGACCCGAATCAGGTTGCAGACCATGACAGTGTCGCCGCCGCAAACGCGCTGGCGGTGATGAATGCCGACGGTCGCAAGCCGTTGCTGGCGAACGCCTATCAGGAGCGCTACATGCCGGGGTCGACGTTCAAGATGCTCACAGTTTCCGCAGCCCTCGAGAGTGGAACCGTCACCACGGCGACGACGTTCCCGAGCGAACGGCAGTTCCTTCCGCCGCAGACCACCGACCCGATCCTGAACTTCGCCGGCGAGTTGTGCGGCGGTACGTTGGCCGTGTCGTTCGCCCGGTCGTGCAACACGGCGTTCGCCCGCGTTGCGGTGGGCATGGGGCCGCAGGCGTGGATCGACGGCGTTGGCAAATTCGGTGTCAACAACGAGGCAGTCCCGATCGACCTGCCGGGTGCAGCGAAGAGCACGATCGGCACTCCGGCGTTCCTGGCCACCCTCCCGCAGAATATTCCGCTGTTGGGTATCGGTGGATTCGGGCAGGGAAACGATTCGATCACCCCGTTGCAAATGGCGATGGTCGGCGCAACGATCGCCAATGGTGGCGTCGAAATGAAGCCCTTTGCAATCGCCAATACGAAGGACTTCAATGGCAATATTCTCAGCCAGACGGCACCGACGCCGTGGCGATCCCCGATTTCGGCTGCAACATCGGCGATCGTCACGCAACTGATGATCGGCGTCGTTCAGACGGGTACGGCGAAGTGCTGTTTGAAACTGGACGGGGGTATTCAGGCAGCCGCCAAGACCGGCACTGCGCAACTGAATGCGACCGGTCAGCCACCTCGCTCCCATGCCTGGATCGTCGCCTTTGCACCCGCTGAAGCCCCACGCTACGTCGTGGCTGTCATGCTGAAAGGCGTGAACGACCAAATCTCGGCGGGGACCGGCGGTACTCTTGCTGGACCGATCGCCCGACAGATGCTCAACGCTGCACTGGCGATCCCCCAATGATGCCAGACGAGTTCTCCGCCCCGCAGTCCGACCCATCGCAGTCCGACCGATCGCAGTCCGACCGATTGCACTCCGATGCACCGCAGTCCAAAATGATGCCGCACCCGACGCCGTACACGACCCAGAACGCCCGATGAGTCTCCCAGCAGGCACGGTCTTCAACGATCGCTATGAAATTCAACAGCGCGTCGGACGCGGCGGCATGGCCGACGTCTTCCTGGCGCGCGACCTGTTACTCAATCGCCAAGTCGCCATCAAGGTGTTGTTTCCCGAGTTCGCCACCGATCCGTCATTTGTCGAACGTTTCCGCCGGGAGGCGCAGGCCGCCGCCAACCTCAACCACCCGAACATCGTCGGCGTCTACGACTGGGGACGCCAGGCGAACACGTATTTCATGGCGATGGAGTTCGTCAACGGCCGCACGTTGGCCGACATCCTCCACGCCAACGGCAAGTTGCGCGCCGAGCAGGCTGCCGAGATAGCAACCGAAGTCGCCGGCGCGCTCGGATTCGCCCACAAGAACGGCGTCGTCCACCGCGATATCAAGCCGGCCAACATTCTCATCGCCAACGACGGCAGGGTCAAGGTCGCCGATTTCGGCATCGCCAGGGCGCTGAACGCGCCCGTCGAGGAGAATCTCACCCAGGTCGGTGCGGTGATGGGCACTGCGACCTATTTCTCGCCGGAGCAGGCCCAAGGTGCGCAACCCGATCCGCGCAGCGACCTCTATTCCCTCGGCATCGTCCTCTACGAACTCGTTGCCGGTCGACCACCTTTCTCTGGCGACAACCCCGTCAGCATCGCCTACAAGCAGGTGCACGAAGCACCGATGCCGCTCAACCAGATCGTGCCGGGTCTGCCCAGACCGTACGAGGCGATCGTCGCCAAGTTGCTCGCCAAGAACCCGGCGATGCGCTACCAGAACGCCGAGGCGCTGCGCGAAGACCTCCGGCGTTTCCGTGATGGTCAGCCGGTTCAGGCGCTGACATCGTTGCTCGGCCAGACAGGCCAGGTGCCACGCGTCACCCAGACGACGGCGATGCCGCGTTCGGGTGCCGCCACCAGCCGCACGGTGCATAATCCCCAGGCCACACGTGCGGTCCCGCAGCCGTCAGCGCCGAGGACCGTCGTGATGCAACCGACGTCGACGATGCAGCGCACGTCGACGATGCAGACCGGCGGCCAGTTGCCGCCCGCCTATACGAACTCGGCCAAGCGCGGTTGGCTCATCGCCCTCGTCGCCATCCTCGCCATTGCCGTACTGGCAGGGGGCGGCTTCCTGCTCTATCACCAACTGTCGAAGAAGGACGTCACCGTCACGCCGACATGCCCGACTGGTCCTGATCCGTCCTCGACCGTGATCACCGACCCCTCGTGCGCCACTGGCGCGCCGACGATCGTCCACGTTCCCAGTCTGATCAACCTGACGCTCGAGCAGGCGGGAATCGCCATCAAGACGATCTCGCCAGACTTGCAGATCGACGCACAGCCTGTTCCCAAGGACGGCGTTCCTGACAATGTCGTCTATTCGCAGGATCCGTTGGCCAATATCCCGATTGCCTCGAACGGTACGGTGCACTTCCAGTACAACCCTGCAAAACAACCGGTCCTCATCCCAGACGGTCTCGCCGGCCAGCCGGAGCCGACGGTCGAGGCAGCACTGACGAAGATCGGCCTGATCGTCAAACAGGTGCCGACACCGAGCGACACCGTCGCCGTCGGATTGGTGATCAGTACCGACCCGGCCGCCGGCGCATCGGTGCTGCCGGGTTCGACTGTCACACTTGCCGTGTCGAGCGGCAAGGGTCAGGCGATCGTGCCGAACGTGCAGGGTGAACCGGAGGCGCAGGCCCGCAAGGACTTGACAGCCGCAGGGTTCGTCGTTGGCGCCTCGCAGCCGGAGAACAGTGACACCATCACGGTCGGCAGTGCGACGCGGACCGACCCGGCGAATGGCAGTTCGCTCGACCGCGGGTCGCCGGTCACGCTGTTCGTCTCAGCAGGCGGGACGCCGACGACGGTGCCTCCACTCGTCAACCTCAGCGAGAGCGCTGCGCGCGATGCCCTGCAGGCTGCGAACCTCAAGGTCACCGTCGTCAATCTGACGGTGCCGTTCGGTGACACCCGCGTCAACAAGGTCGTCTCCCAGGACAACGCCCCTGGCACGCAGGTGGCGAAGAACACGGTCGTGACGATCGTCGTGGGTCGTGCAGGACCGCCGCCGACACCAGCACCGACGCCGGCACCCACCGTTGCGCCCACCGTTGCGCCGACGACCACGACCACGTCGACGACCGCCGCTCCGACGACGACCTCCACGACCACAACGACGACCGTCGCTTCGACGGCAATCTGACGGTCATGCTGCCGCGCCCTGCGGGTTCAGCTCTGGTTGGCTGGCTCCCGGAGTCTGCCGAGGAAGTTGCGCAGTAGGTCGTGTCCGTGGCCGGTCAGGATCGACTCGGGATGGAACTGCACGCCTTCGATGTCGAATTGGCGATGACGCAGACCCATGACCGTGCCGTCGTCCGTGGTCGCGGTCACTTCGAGACAGTCCGGCATCGTCTGCGGGTCGACCACCAGCGAGTGGTAGCGGGTTGCTTCGAGCGGTGATGGCAGCCCGGCGAAGACACCGATGTCGTGGTGACGGATCCACGACGTCTTGCCATGCATCAGTTGTGATGCCCGAACGACGTCGCCGCCGTACACGTGACCGATCGCCTGCAGTCCCAGGCAGACGCCGAACAGCGGAATCCCGGCCTCGGCAAACGCCGGAATCGACGCGCAGATGATGCCGGAATCCTCCGGCCGACCCGGTCCCGGCGAGAGCAGGACACCGGACGGGCGCATGGCCACGGCTTCCTCGACGGTCAACGCATCGTTGCGCACCACGACCGGGTCAGCACCGAGTTCGCCGAGGTACTGCACGAGGTTGTAGACGAAAGAGTCATAGCTGTCGATGACGAGTACGCGCACGACGACACGCTAGCCGCAAGTGTTGCGGACGGATCGTGGAGTGAGGGCGGCGAGGCTCCGCCACCCCGTACACTGTTGCCCCGTGGCACCTCCGAAGCGAAAAGGCGGTGGCCGGGTCACCCCCAAAGGGACGCGGCCAGGCGAGAACCGACTCCCAACAGCGGGTGCTGCACCCGTTCGTACCCAGGATTCGCCCTATCACGCAGTCGAGAAGTCGTCGCGTTACCAGCCGCCGATCCCGAAATACGTCAAGGAAAGCCCACGATGGGTGCCGACCATGATGTTCGCGCTGCTCGGACTCGGGCTGCTGGTGATCATCGGCTACTACCTCATTTCGCCGATGCGCCATCAATATTTTCTCCTTGCCGGGCTGGCGTTCATCCTCGGCGGGTTATACACAGCGACCAAGTGGCATTGAGGTTTCGTCGTCGGTTCGGTGAATTTCGCCCTCTGTGGTCGAACACGACACCAACG
>JAYTOR010000206.1:0-22027 GCA_043747685.1 Actinomycetota bacterium | reverse complement strand
GGCACCGACACCGAGCGGCTCAGTAACAACCAGACGCTGTCCGATCAGCGCGCCACCGTCATTGCAGGACAGGTCGACCGCAACGACGGTGGGCTGCCGGTCAACGGTGCGGCGGCACATCACGGCGTCGGCGTCGCACGCGCCCGAGGTGATACGAACACGAACGATCCTGCCGACCGGCGCGCCGACATCAACGTCCAGGTCGCAGCGGGATCGACGCCTGGTCCAGTCATTCCCGGTCCGGTGACGCCAGGCCAGGTGACTCCTGGCGCTGTCACACCGGGGACGACGACGCCGGGGACACCCGGATCGACGGTCACCACACCTGGCACCCCGGCGACGTCGACCGGACTCAATACCGGCGGAGACGGCCCCGTCGGTCTGTGGGGTCCGCAGACATCAGGCGGCTCACCACTCGTCGGCTGGGACACGACGTTGAACGTCGGCGTCAGTACGAGTTCGAAGGAAGTCAACGCCAGCGCTGGTGTCAGTGTCGGTGACTCCTACTCATGGCCGTTGCTGAAACCACCGCCGGTGTTGAGTCCAACGGCGATGATGCTCGTGCGGGCGATCATGGGTCTCTACAAATTGACGATGGACGTCGTCTCGTTGAGTCCGCTCGGCTTCCTCCGCGACAGCATGAGCCTGCTGTCGCCGGTCATCAACTCCAACGTCGACGGTGCCGTCGACACGATCGTCGACGCGATCATTCCCGTCCCCGACGAAGAACTGGCATAGCACGGTGCTGAACTGCACCAGCCTGCTCGACACGCCAGTCGACAGCGTATTCGGCAGCGCGTGCCGACGAGTTGCGCTCCCGCGCCGCCGTCTGGCGGCAGCGACGACGATTGCGGCACCCTGCTGATGCCAGACCAAGCCGTCCACGACAAAACCGACCAGGGAGCAACGACTGCGGCACCTGCCGCAGTACGCAAAGCAGCCTCGCCGAATCTCGCCTCGATGGTCGCCGCATGGCAGCAGAGCGTCGGCAATCGCAGCGTCGCCACGATGATCGGCTTCGAGGCAGAAGACCCGCTCGGGCCCATCGGCGCCGATGCCGCTCCAGCCGAGATCAGCGGAGTCGGCGGTGAGAGCGCTGGCGACGGTGCTGGCGCTGCCGGAACTGCCGGAGTTGCTGCATCGGCAGCACCGGATGGTGCTGCTGCAACTTCCGGCGTATCACGCGAAGTTGCGGCAGGGGGGGATTCGGGCCCCGCATCAGGCGCGAGCAGTGGTGCCGCAGCGGGGAACGATCCGGCAGCGAGCGTGTCAGCAGGAGGACGCGGCGAGGCAGGGGCCTCGAGCGCCGCCAGTACTGGCGCGGCCGAAGGATCCGGGAGTGCGGCGGGTGCCACCGGCAATGCACGCAGCGCCGTCGGACCGACCGCTGCGGAACCGGTGGCCCGACCGGCAACGGCGGCGGCAATTTCTGGGACGGATGGCGCTGACTCCAGCGAACTCTCGATGCCGGACGAGGCCTTCGACGCGCCGTCGACCGCTTCATCCGCAGGTATCGGCACCGCCGCGGGCGGCCAATCAGCGCTGGCGGGCGGCGCACCAGCGCTGGCGGGCCGGGCAGGCGCGATCGCCGGCACAACGGCGGCGGCGGCGATCGCCGGCGGTGCAGCGGCGATGGCCGGAGTCGAGGGCGCCGGGAGGGCACCAGCCGGAGCCGGTCTTCCCCGGAGCGGGGCGAGCGCTGCAGGAACCACCGGGGTGCGTGCTGCCTCGACCGTTGCCACAGCGTCATCGCCAGCGCCAGTCGTCGGCGGCGGTGCAGCAGGAGGGGCCGGCCCGGCTGGCGCCGCTGGAGCTCGTCTCGTGCAACAGCCGATCGCCGGCGTCTCGGCGTTACCGGCCGGTGCCAAATCGCCAGGTCAGGCTGCGGTCACCAAGCCTGGTTTCAAGGAACGCAAGCCGTTGCCTCCGAAGGCTGGCGCGCATCAGCCCGGAGCGAAGGCCGGCGGTGGGCCGGCGGCTCATAGCGGCCATCGCGGCGGTGGAGGCGGCGGAGGCGGGGGCGGGGGCGCCAAGCCGCACAAACCGAGCCTCGGCGACCCGACGCTCGACAAGTGGCGCGCCGCTGCCGGCGGAGGGATCGGCGGCGTCAAACCTGGCGACGTCGGAGATGGCAGCGAGGCGAAGGGGGCAATCGCCGACAAGAAGAACGAACTCGACACCCACCGCAAGGGCGCGGTGACCGATCCGGTCGCCGACGCCAAATCGAAGCAGCCACCACTTCCAGCCGAGCAGCCGAAAGCGGCGACGCTCGACACGAGCGGTGCCGAAGCCGCCGTCAGCGCAGTACAGGCGGCAGGCAACCACAAGCTCGCCGATCAGTCGTTCGCACCGCCGGGCATGCCGACGGCTCCGAGCTATCTCAACGCCCACGACTACGTACCACAGAGCCTGACGAAGTCGATCGCCGACCTCGAGAGCAAGCTCGCCGACCCGAATCTGTCGAAGACCGACAAGGCCGACCTGACCGCCAAGTTGGAAGCGGCCAAAGCCAAGGTCGCTTCGATCGAGAAGAACGCCGGCACCGGCACCGCTGCGCAGATGGCGGCGGTCCACGACGAAGGTCCCGCCAAGCTGACGCCGCCCGATCCGGCGATGGGCGACGTACTCGGAGACGCCATCGCCAGGGCGATGACGAGCGTGCCGGCCAAGGCAGAAGGCTTCGTCAAGAAGGCCGTCGGGGCTGCACACGGCGACAAGGTCCCGAAGATGCTGGAGATGGGCACTGCGGAGAAGCCGATTCTCGAAACGGATCTGCGTACCGAGCTGACCGGTGTTGCGACCGCCGCCGGCCTCAGCGAGGATCAGCTGAAGGCGAAGGTCACCGAGCAGCAGAAGATCGTCGAGAAGCAGGCCGGCGACATTCAGGCGACGGTCCAGCAGGCGACGACCGACGCCACAAAGGCGACGGAGGATCGCAGCCAGCAGGAGGGTGCCGCCGTCGCCGGCGCCAAGGTCGCCGTCGAAAGGGAGATCGAGGAGAAAAGGGCGGCGGTCCAGGGCCCGCCGGACACCAAGGCCATCGAGGCCAAACGCGACGAGTTCCTCGCCAAGCTGCAGTCGGCGAGCGGGCAGTCGACCGCCGGTCTGCAGGCATCGCTGACGAAACGGCTGGCCCAATTGGACGAGGCGGCGACACAGAAGAAGAGCGCCATCACCTCCTCGTCGAAAAGTGTCGCCGATGCCGTCCGTCGCCATTGGTCGGCGGACACCGATCCGAACAAAGGCATGGTCGAGGCAAGGCCGACTGTGGATTGGGGGGCATCGGAAGCCGCCAGAGTGGATGCCGAGGCGAAGGCGTTGAAGGCAGCGGCGACTGCCGAACACGATGGGTTCGCCGCCGGCATCACCCGCCAGACGAGCGCCGGAACCGAGAAAATTCGCGACTGGGCCGCTCACCAGGAGGGCACAGAACGGTCGTGGTGGGACCGGCTGGTGGAGATGTTCTCCGACTGGGGGCACCAGGCGGCGGCGAACAACGAGGCGTGGGAGAAACAGCGCAACGCCGAGACCCGTGATGCGATGTCGCAGGATCTCTCGGTGCTCGCCAACCTGCGTGAGGCGCAGCTGACGCACAACGGCGAAGCGATGAAGAAGGAGTTCGCCCGCCTCGACAAGGATCAGCAGGAGCTGGCGAACACGTACTTCAAGGGCGGTATGGACTCGATCGGTTTCGTCGCCGAATCGACGATGCTGCGGATCGGCAATCGGCGCACGCCGGAGCTCGCCAAGACGTTCGAGGATCGGGCGATTGCAGAGTGGGGTTGGGAGGACCTCGGCCAACTCGCCAGGGCGACGAATCCAGGCTTCCAACCGAAGGTGCTCGCCGACAAGGTCCACGGCGGTGTCGACGGGTGGGGTACGAACGAGAAGAAGGTCTACGAGGGCCTCGGAGGTGCGAAGTCGGCCGTCGAGCGCGCTGCGCTCGACAAGTGCTACACAGCGACGTTCGGAGCGTCGATGGCCGCAGACGTTCGTGACGACATGAGCGACAAGGAACTCGACCGCGCCGAGGCGTTGATGGTGGGTGACGCCGCGAAGGCAGATGCTGCAACGATCGCCGAGGCGATCGACGGGTTGGGCACGGACGAGGAGGCGATCAAGAACGCCCTACGCGGCAAGACCAAGGACGAACTCGACGCCATCAAGTCGCAGTACAGGGCGAAGTACGGCGTCGACATGATCGCCGACATCAAGGAAGACGAGAGTGGTGCGGAACTCGACAACGCGTTGGCGCTCGCTGATGGGGACGTCGACAAGGCGGACGCAGCCGAACTCGAAGATGCGATGTCGGGGCCCGGCACGGACGAAGACAAGATGAAGCAGGTCTACGAGCGGATCCGCCAGGAGGAGGAGCAGTACGCCAAGCAACACAGCCTGACGAAGGCCGAACTCGATCAGCGGATCAAGGACCGCAACGGCAGGGTCAAGGCGAAGTACGGCGAGAAGTACGGCGACCTCGACGCCAACGCTCGTGACGAACTGTCGGATGGCGACAGCTACGCAGCGAACAATGCCGACAACAAGCTGTTCACGGCGCTCCAGGAGGGCGACACCTCGAAGATCGACGCCGCCAAGGCGCTCGTCGAACACGAGGGTGTCTACGCCAGCGACGACGAGTTGGAGAAGATCGCCCGCAACCAACGGACGAAGGCCGAATACGACGTCGACCTCGAACTCGGTGCCGAGCGCGCCCGGCTTGCCGCCATGGCGCAGGCGGGAGACCTGACCAAGGATGAACTCGAAGCCGAGAAGAAGCAGCTCGCCGACAAGGGCAGCAAGGACACCCGAGAGGCAGCAGTCAAAGCCAAAGCGACGGCGAACATGGGTGACCTCAAAGAGGCCTACGACCAGCTCGGAGCACGCGACGACAGCGGCCAGCACCAGTCGTTCGACCAGCTGATCAACCAGGAGACGAACGGATACTCGCAGCTCGAGATCCAGGATCTCGTCGCCAGCGGCGGCAAGTTGTCGGACGACCAGGAGATCTACTATGCGATCGCCGGCGTCGGCACCGACGAGGATCAGCTGAAGAATGCGTTGAAGGGCAAGACGCCGGACGAGATCAAGAAGATCAAGTTGGCGTACGAGAAGAACCACGGCGAGGGTTCCTTCGAGAGCGACATCCTCGGGGACCTGTCAGGGCGCGAGGACCTCGATGTCGGGCTGACGTTGAAGTACGGCGACCCTTCGACATTCAAGGACCAGCTCGATCACGCGAAGACACCAGCAGAACGTCAACAGCTGCTGGCGAACTTCAAGGATTATCTCGACAAGCGGACGAAGTTCGAACAGACCGGTGCCATCGGCGGTGTGATGGCGCTGACCGGTGACGGTATGAACAGCGCTCAGCAGATCGCCGATGCCGTCGACCGCGCCGAGAAGTACGACGCAGCGCTCACCAAGTTCGAGGCAGATCCCGATCACGAGAAGAAGAAGAAAGAGGACGACCCGAACCTCGTCGGTGCCGGTGCCAACTTCGACATGAACTTCCAGGGCGCTGTCCAGGCGCAGGAGGAGGTGCGCGAACACATCGATGCGATCACCGACGTCGCCGCCCAGGTTGGTGCCGCCGTGGCCGGTATCGGACTGACGATCATCACCTTTGGTGCACTCGGGCCGGTCGTCGCAGCCGCCTACGCAACCGAGATCGCCGCCGCTGCCGCATTGATGTCGATGGCCACGTCGGTGGCCATCAAGGCGACGTTGAAGGGCAGCGCATACGGCTGGGAGGATGCCGGCGTCGACCTGGCGATCGGCACGATCGACACGATCGTCACTGTCGCGACCGCCGGTGCGGGCAAGGCTGCCATCGTCGCGTTCGAGGAGGCGATGGCCAGCCAGATGAGCAAGCTCGCCGCCAAGGAGGGCGCCGAGAAGATGACCGAGAGCGCCGTCAAGGCGTTCGTCCGCGAGGCTGCGGAAGAAGCCATCCAAAACGGCATCCAGGCGATTCCCTCGGCGTTCGCCGGTGGATTGCTCAACGGTGAGGATCCGTTGACGGCGATGAAGGGCGCTGGCATGGCCGGTGCGCAGGGTGCAGGGATGGGTGTGGGGATCCACGGTCTGAAGACTGCGGGCGGCGCCGCACTCAAGGGCATCAAGGGAGCGCTCAAGGGCGAACCGACGATCGAGACCAAGGGGCCGACGGTCGAAGGGTCAGGCGGCGCTCACGGGGAGGGCGAAGGCCCGCACGCCGGAACCGGCGAGTCCACGGCACCGTCGACAGCTGGTGGCGCCGACGACGTCAGGGTCCCGGAGCTCGACGATCCGACGACGCTGTCGCAGCACCCCGCCGAGAACGTACTCCCCGAATCGAGTGCCCGCCCGCAGGTCGACGAGACGCCGAACGGTGCTCGGACGAACGAACCGGAAGAGGTGCGCACGCCAGGCACCAAGGAGACCGCGCCCGACAGGGTCGGCGCCGCTCCGGAGACGAACACTCCGGAACAAGCGGTCGAACTCACCCGCCCGAACGAGAGCGATATCGGCAAGGCGCTGAGCAACGAGGATCTCGCCAAGCGATACGGGATGCCGGAGGAGAACGTCGCCAAGATCAAGAAGATCTGCGCCGACATGGATGTGATCATCGATGTCCGGCCGACGACGCCGTATGCCGAACCGATGCTGCGCGAGGAAGTAGCGCTCCCGAAACCGGAGAAGCTGAAGGCCAAGACGATCAACGAACTCGACGTGCAACTCGGCCTCGGGGGCGAGGGGAACCTCGGCAAGGTCGGCTTCTTCCCGCCGGAGGACATCCACTTCCCCGACAACTTCGACTCGCTACCCGTCGACCAGCAGGACGCACTGAAAGACCGCGCCAAGAGGCGTTCCGAGGAGTTCAACTCGTACTCCAAGGACATGGCCAACCTCATCGACAAGGGCAAGATCCGCCTCGAGCCGGACGGCACGATCACCAACACCGGCCTCATCGAAGGCGGCGAGAAGCCGTTCACCGGCGACCACGATGTCTTCGATATCCGCAAGGCCGACGGAACGAAGCTGTCCGCCGAGGAGTACAACGCCGTCAAACAACGCCTGATGGAGGAGAAGTGCGACGTGATGCACGGCGCCGTCACCGGCTGGGAACACGACAACCCGGCGACCTTCAGCACACCGGAAGGCCAAGCGGAATACAACAGGATGGTCGCAGAGCATTCGGCAGGCGGCAAAGAGCCTCTCGTCCGTTTCGGAGAGGGCGAGCCGAAAGGGGTGTGGCACGAACCGGCCGGCGAACCCGGTGCCGGCGGTGCCCACGAAACGGCCGGAGCGCCGACCGAGCGCGAGCCGCGGTCAGGCGCACCGGATACCGAACGAGATCCTCGTCCACTCGGTGCAGCCGACGAACGAGCCCCGGACACCATCCGGGACAAACCGGAGGTCATCACCGAACTGCCGGATGGCTCGTCGATGACCTTCGAGGGTGGCAAGTTCGACGATGCCAAGACGATGTACGACAACAACATCGCCGACTCACCGCGGCGTGAGACGGCTCTGATGCGCAACCGGATCACCGACGAATACGTCATCATCCAGGGCAAAGAGGGTGCCGTCAGCCTCACGCACTCCAACTTCAGCGAACTCTTCCCCGATCATCCGGACCAGTGGGAACTATTGCGGCATTCGCATCCAACGCCAGGCGAGGGCAAGGTCATGCCGGTCGCCGAGACACTGCCGAGCGGCAACGGCGGCGACCTCAGCGTGGTCATGGCACGAGCCGAGCGCTTCGGCGAGCCGCAGACGTCGATCGTCGACTTCCAAGGACCGAACGGACCGGAACAGACGACGTTCGGCTACGACCCGAAGTCGAAGGAGATATTCGTC
Organism: Actinomycetota bacterium; assembly: GCA_043747685.1. Classification (GTDB taxonomy): domain Bacteria; phylum Actinomycetota; class Acidimicrobiia; order Acidimicrobiales; family Ilumatobacteraceae; genus JANXUF01. The sequence continues at coordinate 14,185 of JAYTOR010000206.1, read as the reverse complement.
GACTACCCGAATCCGGACGGCGGCCGCAAGGCGATGCGGTTCGCCTCATTGGAGGACTACCACACATGGTACGAGGGCGAGTTCCCCGATCACAGCGCCGGCGACAGCTTCGAGCCACCGACCGTACGCGAGGGCAGGGGCGCGGTGGGCGACAACGAAACGGTCAAGACGAACGAACCGGTTGAACCGAACAGTTCACATGATCCGCAGGAACAAGGTGGACATATGGAACCTGGGGATCGACTGGAACTGGTCGAGATTCTTGCGGAAGATCACCTGCAGGGACATCCGCAATTGGACAATCTCGCCGACGAAGCGACCCGCGTCCGTCGCCTGCTCGCCGACCCGGCACACCGCGCCGAGGGGTTGCGATCGCTCGAAGCGCTCGAGCAGCGAGTCGCCGGCATGACCGAGCATCCAATCGCCGGTGGGTCGTCCAGTGCCGGCGGTATCGTCTCGGACGATACGCCATGGGAGCCTCCGAACGGATCGCCTGCGCCGCCGGCAGCTGACGCCCCCGCCACGGAACGGCGCGAGTGGGTATTGGAACGATTGCGTGAACACGTCCACCAAGCAGTGGAGCTGTACGACATCGAGGGCCTCACGCCTAATCAGGAGCGCGCGTTGCTGGACAACCCACAGATGGAAGCAGCCTTCCGCGGCAGCCGGATCGACGAATTCGCCAAATCGTCGGTACTGCACGATCCTGAACTCGCAGCGTTGCTCGTCGCCAGCGACTTCATCAACGAGCCGGACTTCATCGACTCGGCGCTTCGGCTCCCCGGTGACGATTGGTTCGACGCAACGACAGCACGATCATGGCAGGACCACCTCGAGCGCTACGGAGCGCGCTACGGCCGAGGCGGTGGCCTCGCCGAGACCCGACGTCGCGACACCCCATAGTCGGTGGACCTCGTCGGTCGTCATTGGTCGGCGACTCGTTGTCCGACCGTCAGCCTTCGGCCGGCATGTCGATCTCGACGTCGATCGCCGCATCTTCACTGGCGTGGGGATCCATATGCGGCTTCTTGCCAGGTTGCGGTGTCTCGTCGGCGCCAGGAGCGATCTCCTCACCATGCGCCTCCTTGTCGTGGGCGACCTTCTTGTCATGGGCGATGTTTCGCGGATCAGTCATGGATGTCCCGTACCCGTCGAGAAGCCGGAGCAGACGGCGAGCCGGGAACTGTGTCCCTGTCGATGTTGAGGTCCGAGGTGCGATCGGCACGGTCTGCACGGCAAGATGGCGATGACGTTGTTCGCCGCTGATGGAGGTTGCTTGCATGGCTGGATCGATTCTGGGCACGCGCGTGTTGCGCACCGAAGACCCTGCGCTGCTCATCGGTAGCGGGAAATATCTGGACGACCTCGATATCCCCGGGAAGCTCCATGCCGCGTTCGCCCGATCGGAATACGCCCACGCCATCCTCGGAGCAATCGACATCACCGAGGCGATGGCGATTCCCGGTGTCGTCGCCGTGCTCACCTCGGATGACCTCGGCGTGGCACCGCATCACGGCATGGCAATGGTGCACGCCGACTTCGCCAGGCCGCCACTTGCCGACGGTGTCGTACGCTTCGTCGGCGAAGCGATCGCCATCGTCGTCGCCGAATCGGCTGCTGCGGCCGAGGACGGCGCCGCAGCGATCTCCGCCGACTTCGAACCACTCACGGCGATCACAGATCCGGAGGAGGCGCTCGAACTCGATGCACTGGCAATCTTCCCCAAGCACGGTTCGAATCAAGCGGTCGTCGTGACCGATGCCGTGGCAGTCGATCTCGAGGCGATCAGCGATGTCGTCGTCCGGGGTCGTTACATCAACCAGCGCATCGCCGTCGTGCCGATGGAGCCCAACGGATGCGCAGCAATCCCGGCAGACGACGGTTCGATGACGTTCTACGCGTCGACGCAAATGCCTCATGGACTGCGATTCCAGCTCGCCAAGGCAGTCGGCATCGATCGGGAGAAATTGCGGGTCATCGCTCCGCAGGTTGGCGGCGGCTTCGGCGGCAAGGCCGGGATCTGCGCCGAGTATTCAGCGGTTGCCGCAGCTGCACGGCATCTCGCCCGGCCGGTCACCTGGACCCCGACACGCAGCGACGATCTCGTATCGCTACCCCATAGCCGCGGGCAGATCCAGTATGCGGAGGTCGGCTGCAGGTTCGACGGGACGTTCACCGGGCTGCGGGTGCATCTTGTCGGCGACGGCGGTGCCTATCCGGCGATCGGGGCGATGCTGCCGGCCGGTACGAAGCGGATGTCCAACGGAACGTACCGTTTCCCGGCGATCCAGTTCGATGTCGCCGTTGCCGTCACGAACACCACCCCGATGGGCGCATACCGCGGCGCCGGCCGACCGGAAGCGACGGCGTTGCTCGAACGCCTCGTCGACCACGCCGCGCTGCAGTTGGGGATCGATCCGATCGAGATCCGCCGCCGCAACTTCCTCGCCGACGATGTCTTCCCGTTCCAGACGCTGACCGGTATCACCTACGACATCGGCGAATACAACACCCCGCTCGACAAGGCGGTGATCGAGGCGGGATACGACGAACTGCGCAAAGAACAGGCGGAGCGCCTCGCCCGTGGCGACCGCCTGGTTCTCGGTATTGGCGTTGCTGCGTACGTCGAGATCACCGCCGGTGGCGGTTCGTCGGAGTTCGGCGCCGTCGAGGTCCATGCAGACGGGTCAGCGACCGTCCGCGCCGGGACCTTCGCCCACGGCCAGGGGCACCAGACAGCGTTCGCCATGCTGGTCAACGATCAGACGGGTATCCCGATGGACCGCATCCGCCTCGTCGACGGAGATACCGCGCTCGTCCCGACTGGTGGCGGTACCGGCGGTTCACGGTCGTTGCAGCTCGGCGGATCGGCCGTGCACAAAGCGACCGGGATGCTCGTCGACAAGGCCAAACGACTCGCAGCACATCTGCTCGAAGCCGATGTCGCCGACATCGAGGTCGACACCGAGAACGGAACCGTCGGTGTCGCAGGTGTCCCCGCACGTGCGCTGGCGTGGGCGGAACTCGCCGGCCGCGTCGACGAAGCACCGCCAGGATTACTCGGTGACGGTGACACCCCCGGCGTGCTCGGCGCAGAGGGTGACTTCGATCAGGGCGGTGCAACGTTCCCGTTCGGTGCGCACATCTCCGTCGTCGAAGTCGACCTCGACACGGGCATCACCACCGTCGTCCGCCACGTCGCCGTCGACGACTGCGGCACCGTCCTCAACCCACTGCTCGTCGAGGGTCAACAGCACGGTGGGGTCGCCGCCGGAATCGGCCAAGCGCTCTTCGAGGAGGTCCGCTTCGGCGACGACGCCACTCCGCTGACCACCAACCTGACGGACTACTGGATCCCGACGGCTGATGTGCTGCCGCGCTTCGAGGTCCGCTCGACCCAGACGCCGACGCCGCTGAACCCGCTCGGTGCCAAGGGAATCGGCGAAGCCTCGACGATCGGGGCGACGCCCGCTGTCCAGAACGCCGTGATCGACGCGCTCGCCCACCTCGGCGTCCGCCACATAGACATGCCGTGCACGCCGGAACGCGTGTGGCGCACCATCCAGGCGGCGGAAGCCGGCACGTTGACGGACCCGTGGCGCGATCCGCCGGCGGTTTTCGAGAGCCTCCGCTCAGGACAGGCCGTTGATGACGACGCGCTCAGCGCAGCAGAGGGAATCTGACCACTCCCGCCACCACCGAGTGCGATCGCTGGTAGGGATTCTCGCAGCTGCTGCGAGAATCCCTGCCAGCGACCCGAGTAGCTAGGGGGTCGGGGTTCGCTTGGGGAATGCGACTTCTCGGGCGAACCAGCGTTCTCCGCCTTGGATGTACTGGCGGTGGCGTTGTCCTTCGAGGGCGACGAACGGGCAGCCCTTCTCACCGCTACAGACTGTCAGATCGATGTCGCCGGGCGCGATCCACTGCAGTTTGCCGCTCGCCAGCCACGGTCCGAGCTCGAAGTCCTTGTCGTAGTCGTATTCGACAGAATGCCCGGCCGTCGGCGAGCCGTCCGGTTTCGTCGTCGAGTACAGCGCGTGACCCCAGTCGTCGACACGTTCGAGTTTCGGCGGCACAGGATCCGCGTAATAGACGACGGGGAAACCGACATGTTCGCCGACGAGCACCGAAGAGACGACCGCCTTGATCGCCGGATGGTCGAGCAGGCGCGGTAGCACGAACGGAACTTCAGGCCCGACCATCGATTTCAGCGGCACGTTCGGGATCGGCCCCTCGAGCTTCATCGCCCCGGTCCATCCGAAGAACGTCGCCACCGGAGGGATGTGCGGGCGGTAGTCGAACTCGTATGCCCACCACAATCCGTCGATGTCGAAATTATCCAGCGACGACTCGAAGACCTTGCCGCTGAACGGGCTGCGCGACAACGACACGATCGGCGTCGCCGACTCGTAGATCCTGGCGATCGACGTCGCCTCGCCTCTCGCCTGCTGGGCGCTCGGCTCGTCCTGTGCTTCGTCGGCGCGCTCTGCACGGTTCCACGCCTCGTAGAAACGCACGAGCATGTCGATGCGCTCCGCCTTGCTGTACACCGCTCCGCGTTTCGACCAGATCCTCGGCACGACAGCACCCTACTGCCGTGGTGACAGCCGGAACCGCCCGCCGCACGGCATCCGCAGGGCAACGTCGATCGCCCGAACGGGCAACACGCCAGCCCGTGCGACGAGGCTGACAATGCTCGACAATGGTGGCGATGGCCAATGATGCAGAGTTCGACCTGCGCGGCTTCGAGTTCGCCGCAGACACGGCTGTCGACGCACACGTCGACGAAGCCGGAGAGCTCGAACTGCGGTTGGCCTGGTTGGAGGAACGCGTTGCGAGGGCGGTGAACTACCAACTGGCGAACGACCCTGCCGTCGACCAGCCGTTGCGTGGCCTCTACCTGAGCCGGGAACAGGCCACCGGTCTGATCGACGACGGCGCTCCGTACTGTTTCGATGCCGGCTATACGCCGGTGATCCTCAGTCCACAGTTGCAGGCCTTCGCCGATCGAGCAGGACTCGACGAGGTCGACGTCGACATTCTCGTCGCCGCCCTCGCCCCCGATCTCGACCCGCGCTTCGAGAAGCTCTTCGGCTACTTGCACGACGACCTGACGAAACGACGGGCGACGATCGGTCTCGTGCTGCGTCTCTGCGGGCGGTCACTGACGTCGGCTGCGGATCGCGCCAGGCTCAGCGGAAGTTCGCCATTGGTGCAACAGGGGCTCGTCGTCGTCGAGGAGTCAGAGCGACCGTACCTGACCAGGTCGCTGAAGGTGCCTGATCACGTCACCGACGCCCTTCTCGGATCCGACGCCTGCGAACGTCGCCTCGTCCCCTATCTCGTCGAACCGGTCAGGATCGAAGGTCCCGCAGTGGACACCGTGACGCAGTCGCTGGAGGGCGACGTCGTCCTCATCCACCTGACGGAAGGCATCGGCGGCGGTGCCTGCCACGCGGCGGCGACAGCGCTCGAAGATCGGCGCGTGCCATGTCTGATCATCGATGTCGCCACAGCACCTGCGGAGGAACTGGACATCATCGTCACGTCGTTGCTGCGCGATCATGCGCTCGCCGGGCGGGCGATCATCCTGCGGCCTGCGGAGGATCTTGCAAAACGTGCGCCGCGCGCGTTCGACACGCTCGTTCGCGGACGAGCCCCGGTGATCCTCGTCGGATCAGCGCCGTGGCATCCGCTGTGGACGAGCATCGTGCCCCGTTCTGCGGTGATCGAAGACATCCCGCACGCAGAGCAGGCGAAGATCTGGCACCAGGCGTTGACCGGCACCGCAGTCGAAGAGCAGGCGGTCGAGACGGTGACGCTGTCGTTCCGGTTGACGCCAGAACAGATCTCTCGCGCCGCACGTTCGGCGGCACTGTCGGATGCTCGCTCGGATGACGGCAGTCTCAGACCGCTCGACTTCCACGACCTCAGCGCCGGCGCCCGCTCGCAGTCGGCATCGGGCCTCGACCACCTCGCACGACGCGTCATCCCGAGCGTCACATGGCCGGATCTGATCTTGCCGGTCGAACCGACGCAACTCCTCCGGGAGCTCGCCCTGCGGGTCCGTTGGCGCGATCAGGTGTTGAAGCAATGGGAACTCGGGCGAGGCTGGCGGGGACGCGGCATCGCCGCACTGTTCGCCGGGCCGTCCGGCACCGGCAAGACGACTGCGGCGGAAGTCATCGCCGCCGAGATCGGCTTCGACATCCACATCGTCGAGCTCAGCTCCGTCGTCGACAAGTACATCGGCGAGACCGAGAAGAAACTCGAGATCATCTTCACCCAGGCCGAGCAGACGAACACCGTGCTGCTGTTCGACGAGGCCGATGCCATCTTCGGAAAGCGCAGCGAGGTCAAAGACGCCAGAGATCGATACGCCAACGTCGAGGTGTCGTACCTGCTGCAGCGCATGGAGCGTTTCGCCGGTTTGGCGATCCTGACGACGAACCTCGGTGCCAACCTCGACGACGCCTTCACCCGCCGCCTCGACATGGTGATCGACTTTCCCCGGCCGGACGAGGAGGGACGCTTGGCGCTTTGGAGGCACGAACTGCGACCGACCGTTCCGGTCGACGACACCGTCGACCTGTCATTCTGTGCACGAGCCTTCGAACTCACCGGGGGCAACATTCGCAACATCGTCGTCACCGCCGCCTACCTCGCCGCCGAGGCGGGGCGTTCGATGGGCATGGGCGACATCATCGGCGCCGTCCAGCGCGAGTACCGCAAGATGGGCCGCCTGTGCCTGATCAGCGAGTTCGGGAAATACGCCCACCTGCTGGACTAGCCGGGTTGCATTCCTATCGCATTCGACGGCCCGTTTCGGCCAGGCGTGCCACTATCGGGCAATCTCGCTCCCGGCTACTTCCACTGGCGGATGCGGATCACGCGCCCTGGATCTCCCGATTCACCGGCACTGATGGTTTCGTCGGGGACGGACTCACCGGACGCCGCGACCTGCTGGCCAGGGCGTGCAGGCCGGCCGGGGCGTGCAGGCTGACCGAGACGGCCTGGCGGACCGGCAGGCGCCGGCCGCATCGTCACGCCGGGAATGCCCGGTTGATGCTTGACACCGACGAGACGCTCGCCATCGGCGCCGGTCGTGGCTGCATCGCCTGATGCTGCCTCTTCGTCATCCGTCGCATCGTCCGACTTGCCCTTGCCCTTGCCCTTCTTCGGGCGAGCCTCTTGGACGACTTCGGCATCGGCGTCAGGTCTGGCGACACTGAAGCGCGGCGCCTCGGTGACGGGAGGACCGACAGGAACGGCGCGACCGACATCGAACGGAGCAACGACACTGAGATCGAGCGACGGCTTCAGTTCGCCGCCGAGCGCCGACCACACTTCGGAGATCTGGCGGTCCTCGCCGACGGGCAGGGCGATCGACGACACGACGACGTTGCCGCTCGTCTGCAGCGAACCGACGAGCAGTTCCTCCGGCAGGAAGTCCTGCTGCAGGAAGCAACCGAGCAACGTCGACAGCAACCGGTGCTCGTCCTCCGGGCGCTGCGTCCACGCGGTCAACAGATAGGCGAGACGGAACTTGCGTGGCGGCTGACGACGCTCGACGACCCGCCCAGTCTCGTCGCGGACGTCCTCGAAGAACACCTGCCGCCTGCCCGTGTCCTCGCGGATGTCGTACAGATAGCAGTTGATCGTCGGCGTGGTGCGCTTGGCGGCCCACTCCTTCGTTGGTGCTTCGAAGCTGATCTCGACGCTCGATCCGTTGATCACGTCGCGGCGAATCAGCGCCTTCAGCGTCTCATCGACATCATGGATCACACGACACCGTCCTTCCGCCGGACCACAGTGTCTGCATCCTGCTAGATCAATCCGGACTTGACGGCGTACGCAACGGCGTGGCTGCGGTTGCGCAGGTTGAGCCGAATCGTCACGTCGTGGATGACGTTCTTGATCGTGCGTTCGGAGTAGCACAGCGTTTCGGCGATCGTTGCAGTATCGGATCCTTCCGACAGCATGCGCAGGACATCGACCTCGCGGCTGGTCAGGCCGACCGGTCCGATGCCGCGGGGTGCAAGTACGTCGCGCTGCAGGCGACCGAACTGCGTCATCAACCGCCCGAGCAGGTCGGGGGCGAGCGTGCCGTCGCCCTCGGCTGCAGCCGAGATCGCCGAGCAGACCCGTTCGGACGTCGCCTCACGACGCCGCAGAACCCCGCACGCGCCGACTTCGACGGCGAGCATCAGCCCGGCGTCGTCGAGCACTCCGACGACGAGCACGACCTTCGGGCACCCGTTGCGCTGGATCGCACGGATGGTCCGGCAGGCACCCTCGTCGACGGCATCGACGATGATGACAGCGACGACAGCATCGTCGATCTGCGATTCGTCGAGGACCTGGACGTCGGGCTGGCCACGCAGCTGCGACGACATACCGGCCTGGGAGATCGTGTCATCGCTATAGACGTAGACCTTGATTTTGCTTCCCATGTCGGGGTTCCCTCTCATCACGTACTCACGAACTGTTGTCTACAGGAGATGGCCAGAGCGTGACAGATACACATCAACAGCGGCTCAACAAACGCTCCACAAATCGCCTTCCCGACAATCCTGCCCCTTCGGGCAACGAACGTCGCCCCGGTGGCGGCTCAGCCTCGGTCGACGGTCCCTGATCTGGCGTTTACTGTTGTGAAGATGGGAACAATCACATCACTTGCCGCGAATACGTTGACCGTCGCGCCAGGTGGCGAAGCGCGAACCACGATGACGATCCGCAACGCCGGCAATGTCGTCGATCAATTCGATATCAGCATGCTCGGAGAACCTGGCTTATGGACGATCATCCAGCCTCCGTCCGTGTCGTTGTTCCCTGGCGGCGAACAGACCGTCGACATCATCTTCCATCCACCGAAGGCGTCTGCCGTGATCGCCGGCCAGAAGCCGTTCGGCATCAAAGCCCAATCGCAGACGAACCCGCAGGACGCGTCGGTCGAGGAAGGCGTCATCGACGTCCTCCCCTTCGACGACCGTACCGCTGAGCTGCTGCCGCGCACTTCGAAAGGGCGTCGCCGCGCGACCCACGATCTGGCGATCGACAATCGCGGCAACGCTCCCGCCAATCTGCAGTTCTCGGCAATGGATGCCGAGGCCGCACTCGGCTACGAGTTCGAACCTGCCAACCTGATCGCCCAGCCCGGAACCGCGCAGTTCGTCAAGGTCACGGTCAGGCCGCACAAGTCGTTCTGGCGCGGTCAGCCGAAGACGTTGCCGTTCTTCGTCAGCGTCGACGAGGAAGGCAAGCCGCCGCTCGCCGTCGACGGCACGATGTTGCAGATACCAATCCTTCCGAAGTGGTTCTGGAAGGCCGTGATCCTGTTGCTCGTACTGGCGATCCTGCTGGTCGTGCTGTGGTTCACACTGGTGAAACCGCAGATCAAATCGTCAGCCCAGGACGCCGTCGCTCCGGTCAACAGCCGCCTCGACGCCGCCGGGATTCCGACGATCCCGGCAGGCGGACCCCCGACGACCAAGCCCGGAGGCGGTGCCGCTACGACGGCGCCAAAGGGGGGTGCCACCACACTTCCGGGCGGGGCGACGAGCCCCGGCACAGCGACGACAACAGCCGGGACAGGCACCACGATCCCAGGTTCGTCCCAACCGCCGGCGACGGTCACCGGAGAATCGGCGCTCGGTGCTCCGTTCGACCACCGTCTCCAAGCCCATGCTGCGCCAGCTGCGAACGCCACCGACACCTTCACCGTGCCGGCGGGCAAAGTGTTGTCGCTGACCGACATCGTTCTGCAGAACCCTCAGGGCGACGTCGGCCGGATCACACTCAGCCGCAACGGTTCGGTGCTGCTCGACTTCTCGCTCGCCAACTTCGGCGTGCAGGATCTGCACTACATCTCGCCGGTCGTCTTCAACGCCAACGACAACGTCGTCCTCACCGTCACCTGCACAACTCCCGGCCCGAATACGCCGGAATGCGTCGACGCGGCATCCCTCGGAGGCTTTGTCAAGTAGCCCGTTCTTCGGCAACGCCGCTGTGGCCGGCGCGGTCACCGCCTCACCGCCCCATTTCGGCGAGGACGTGACCGCCGGTCCACGACTCGGCGTTGTCGGCTACGCGGCTGGTCGCGAGTGAGGCCGCTTCGAGAAGCCGACCTCGATGTCTGGGTGGTCGGTGGCCGGCGCGGTCACCGTCTCACCGCCATGTCGGCGAGGACGTGACCGCCGGTCCGGTCATCTCCCAATAGTCGACGAGCTCCGCATGCGCCGGTCCATCAAAACCTGCGGGGAGTACCGCTCAGCCGCGGATGATGATCGAGGTGACACCTTTGAATGCCGGGTTGTTGTTCACCGGCGGCTGCAGCGTCGGCAGGATGACCAACGCCGGGGTCGAGACGCCCGTGAACTCGCCTGGTTGGTCGACGGCCGACAGCGTCCGCGGGCCGAGGATCTCGCCGGTGAGCACCGGGATCCGGGCGAACAGCGTGCCGTCGGCGGCCGCGGTCACGGTGTAGACCTGGTCACCGGTGCTCCAGCGCAGTTCTACGGCTGCCCCCGGTGGAAAGTTGATACCGATGACCACAGCGTTCTGCCCACGGGGAACCGCCTGCGGCGTCAAGCGCAACGCCGGCTTCACGACACCGCGACCGTCGAGCGCCGACGTCGCTTTGATCTTGTTCGACCTGACGGTCAGCGTCGCTGTCCGCTTGCCGTTCGCCGTCGGTGTGAACACCACCGTGATCTGACACGCCGCACCCGAGGCCAACGTGCCGGCACAGGCGTTGTCGCCGGTGACGAAGTCACCGGCATCGGCTCCGGTGATCGTTACAGCGGTGAGCGGCACGTCGGCAGTGCCGCTGCTCGTGATCGTGAAGGTGATCGGTGCCGCTGCGACGCCGATGGGTGAGGTGCCGAACGACGCAGGCGATGGGGTGATCGTCAGCGCTCCGACGAGCGGAGGAAGGGTCGTCGCAGGCGGGTGCGTCGTCGCAGGCGGAAGCGTCGTCGCCGGCAGCGTCGTCGCCGTCGGGGCGGTCGTCGCCGGCAGAGTCGTCGCCGAAGGTGTCCCTGTCCCGGTCAGCGGACCGGTCCCGGTGATCGCCGCGAAGCCTGTTTCGGCGAGCGTCAGCGTGCCGTTGCGTGCGCCGGCGGCAGATGGCTTGAACGTGATCGTCACGGTGCACGACCGCCCCGGCGAAATAAAGGCGTTCGCCTGACAGGTGCCCCCGGTGATCTTGAACTGTGCATTGGCGGCGGTGATCGTCGCCGGCAGCACGCTGGAAATGCCCGTATTCGTCACCGTGACCGTCTTCGCCGCAGTCGTCGTGCCGATATTCGTCGCCCCGAAATCCGTCGGCGGTATCGAGAGGGACGCCGATCGCCCGATGACGTAGACGTTGCTGGTCGTGTCGGCGTTCCCACCTGGATTGGTGGTCCCGCCGGTCGTGTACTCACTGTTCAGCTGCGACGTGAAAGCGACCCATCGGCCGTTGGAGGAGATCACCGGCGAGGAGTTCGTCAGCAGAACGGGGTCGACCGGGGCCCCGTTCTGTTTGAGCGAGACGCGATCGAAGGCGACGGTGTCGAAGAAACCGCTCGTCGACAGTGCGACCAGCAGGTCGTATCCGCCGACCCGCGTCGGGGTCGTCTTGACGGGGGGCACGATCAGGTTCGTCGATGTCGACTCGAAGGCGATCTGCGTGCCGTCGGCACTGATCGACGGGAGATCGGAGCGGCCGTTCGCCGAGGCCCCACCAGCCACCGCGGTGATCAGACGGGTTGTGTTCGTTGCCACTTCGCGGACGAATACCTGCGGATTGGCGACCTGGGCGGCGACGACGTTCGTGTCGGTGACGAGCGCTGCGAAGGCGACGAACCTGCCGTCCGGGGTCATGGACGGTTGCCGCGCAGTGCCGGCGACCGGCACCGTCGTCGAGCCGGACTGCGCGCTGAGCAACGTCACCGAGGTCGGATCGTCAGCAGCCTTGGACGGATCCCAGAGCAGTACCTGCGGGTTGCCCCCGGAGAGTCCGACAAAGGCGACGCTGCCCGTGATGTGCTCATCGCCGAGGGAGGGAGCGCTCGCCCGATGGTTCGCGAGGGTCTTGATGTCGACAGGGTTGCCGTTGGCGTCACGCTCGACCCTGACCAGATCGGAACCCCATACAAAGGCGACGTACCCGCCACGGCTCGACACCGCCAAATCGTTGATCGGACCATTCTGCAGATCGGCGCGTGCGGGGACGAAAAGCTGATTCGTCGCTCCGCCTGCGCACCGATTCGCAGCGATGACGGCGGGCGTCGAGTACGCACCGGCGGCGTCTGTCGCGTTCACCGTCGTGATGTAGACGGACTGGCATCCGTCCCGGCTTAAGACGGCACCGTCCTGGCTTTTCTGCGTCGGCTGCGGCCATGGCACCGCCTCGGTGACCTTGGCGGCTCGATCTCTGACCTTGGCGAGCGAACCTGTCGTCTTGTCGATCGAGAAGGTGGAGGTGAACCCGACCAATGCACCGTCGGCGGAGATGCTCGGGCCGTGCGACTGGTTGCCCCCGGTATCGAGGACCGAAACCAATTCTGCCGGCGGAGTCGCAGCCGGCGACCGCTGTGCCACGACCAGCACGAGCGAGACGCTGATCACGGCGACACTGGCCAGGGCGCGACCCGGTCGCCTCCTGACTATCGAGCTTCCGTTACCCATTGCCCACTCCTTCGTCCCATGACCTTACGCCCCAGCTTCGTTGTTCGCAGCGGCGACCGGTCAGCTGCCTCGAATCCAGTCGGCGTCAACCGCGAATCACGAGCACGGTGATGCCGTTGAAGGCCGGATTGAAATTCGAAGGCGGCTGCATGTTGGGGGCGACGATCAGTGCCGGTGCTGTCACGGAGGTGAACAGCGTCGGTTGATCGACGACTTGGAGCGTCCGTCGCCCGACGGGTTCACCGGAACGTATTGGAATCTGTACCGTCAGCCGCCCGTTGGCGTCGGTGATCGCGGTATAGGTCGACGCCAGGCTGGCCCACTTCAGTTGGATCGTCGTCGCCGGTGGGAACTTGTCACCGAAGGCCACGGCGATCTGCCCGATCGGGATCATGTCGGGGATGAGGCGGAGCGTCGGCTGATAGATTCCCTGTCCGTCGAGGGCCGCCGTCGCCGTGACGGTGGCCGATCCAGCTGTCAGCGTCGCCGTGCGGTCGCCGGCACCGCTCGGCGTAAACGTGAGGGTGATGGCACAGGTCTGTGAGGGCGCCAACGTCAGCCCGTCGCAGCCGTTCGTGGTAACGGTGAACTCGCCCGCATTCGCTCCAGTCACAGCGACACTGGTGATCGCCACCGATGCGGTACCGGTGCTCGACAGAGTAACGGACACAGGCGCAGCGGCCGCTCCGGCGGCCGCGAGACCGAATTGCAGGGCTGGCGGATCGAACACCAGCGCTCCCACTTTGGGGACGGTCGGCGGAGCCGTCGGAGGCGCGGTCCGCGGCGTGGTACGCGGGACCGTACGCGGTGCCGTCGGCGGGGCGGTGGGCGGATCGGTGGGCGGGTTTGTCGGAGGGTTGGTCTGAGGAACGGTGGCCGCAAGCACCCCGGTGCCGCTGAATGCTCCGGTTCCGACGACCGGTCTGAAGCCGGCCTCGGAAATCGTCAACGTGCCGGCGCGAACGTCGACCGCAGACGGCGTGAACGTCGCCGTGACGGTGCACGACTGCCCTGGCGAGATCCACACGTTCACCTGACACGTCCCGCCAGTGATGACGAACTGACCGTCGGCGGCCGTGATCGTCGCCGGGAGGACACTGGAGATCCCGGAGTTCGTGACGGTGGTGGTCGACGTCGGGGCTGTCTGACCGAGTGTGACGTTGCCGAAATCCGACGTCGAGATGGTCAGCGCCGTCGGCCGCCCGTGGACATAGACGTTGTCGCTCGTGTCCGAGGTCGGAGTCGATCCACCGCTTGTCGGCGGCGACGTCGTCACAACCGCAGCCCCCAAAGCCTGGTTGAACCCGGACGTGAAGGCGACCCAACGGCCGTTGGACGAAATCTGCGGCTCGAAGTTGTCGGCATTCTGCGACATGTCGAAGGGATTGCCGTTCGGGTCGACCTGTACCCGATCGTAGGCAACGGTGTCGAAGAAGCCACCCCTGTTCGTCGCCACCTGCAGGTCGTATTTCGGGGTGCAGTTGGCACATGGAGATGCACCCAGTCCCGGGAC
>JAYTOR010000205.1:0-1857 GCA_043747685.1 Actinomycetota bacterium | reverse complement strand
CAACAGCTTCAGGCGACGCCGCTGGTGCGCATCAGTTCGGCGACGCGGAACGCCAGGTCAAGGCTCTGGCGGGCATTGAGCCGGGGGTCGCAGATCGTTTCGTACCGGCCGTCGAGGTCGGTGTCGAGCAGATTCTCGGCACCTCCGAGGCACTCGGTGACGTTTTCGCCGGTCAGTTCGATGTGGATACCGCCTGGCCACGTGCCCTCAGCGGCGTGGGCTCTCATAAAGCCGGCGATCTCGCCGCAGATGGCGTCGAAATGCCGGGTCTTCAGGCCGTTCGGAGCACTGAAAGTGTTGCCGTGCATTGGGTCGCATTGCCAGACGACGGGATGGCCGGATTCACGGACGGCCTGTAGCAGCGGCCGGAGGGAGGACTCGACGCGTTCGGCGCCCATGCGCGAGATCAGCGTCAAGCGGCCGGGAATTCGCGCCGGGTTGAGCGACTCGCACAGTTGCAGGACATCGTCGGCAGTGGCGTGTGGGCCGATCTTGCAGCCGATCGGGTTGCCGACGCCACGGAGGAACTCGACGTGGGCACCGTCGAGTTGACGGGTGCGCTCGCCGATCCACAGCATGTGCGCCGAACAGTCGTACCAGCCACCGCCCACCGAGTCTTGACGGGTCAGTGCTTCCTCATATCCGAGGAGCAATGCCTCGTGACTCGTGAAGACGTCGACGGATCGGAGTGAATCGGATGTCTCCGTCTCGATGCCGCAGGCGCGCATGAACTTGAGTGCACGGTCGATTTCGCTCGCCAGTTGCTCGTAGCGCTGGCCCTCCGCGCTGGAGGCGACGAACTCCTGTGTCCATGCATGCACCCGGTTGAGGTCGGCGAAACCGCCCTTGGTGAATGCCCGTACGAGGTTCAGCGTCGATGCCGACTGGTGGTACGCCTGCACGAGGCGGTCAGGATCAGGTGTTCGTGCCGCAGACGTGGCCGCAGCGGCATTGATGATGTGGCCGCGGAAACTCGGCAGGTCCTCGCCGCTGATCTTCTCGAAAGGAGACGACCTCGGCTTGGCGAACTGGCCGGCGATCCGACCGACTTTGACGACCGGGACGCCGAGTGAGTAGGTCAGGACGACCGCCATCTGCAGGATGACGCGCAGTTTTTCCCTGATGTTGACGGCTGAGAATTCGTCGAAGCTCTCGGCGCAGTCGCCGGCCTGGAGGACGAAGGCGTTGCCGGCAGCGACCTGGCCGAGCTGCGCCTGGAGGCTGCGAGCCTCACCGGCGAAGACGAGTGGCGGAAATCCGTGGATCTGCTTGAGTGCGCTGTCGACGGCACCCGGATCCGGATACGTCGGTTGCTGCGCGGCCTCGAACGATTGCCAACTGCTGGGAGTCCAGGTACGAGCCACCTCACTAGGTTGGCCCATCGGACACCGCTTTCACAACGTATTTGCCGTATCCGTCGCTGCGCGGGAGGCAACATCACGACGCCGGACGCAGAACCGCCCCAGCCGGAAGGTGGCGGGGGCGGTTCGTGACTCGAGATGACAGTCGACATTGGCGACGGTTGACGCTGCAGCCGCAGCGACTCAGCTACGCAGCGAGAATGCGGACAGCGTCTTCACGCAGCCCGGCAACCGCACGGCTGACGAGGCGACGGGCTGCTTCAGCGGTGACGCCCAGGTGCTCTCCGACTTCACGGAAGCTCTTCCGCTCACCGTCGATCAGGCCGAAACGAGCCTCGATCGCGTAGCGGGCACGCTTGTCGAGGGTGTCGAGCAGCTCGTCGAGCAGCTCGTTGTCGACCATTGCCATGACGGCGTCTTCCGGCGTGCCTTCGCCATTGTCCATCAGGTCGCCGAGGGTTGCGTCGCCGTCGTCACCGATCGTCTTGTCGAGCGA
>JAYTOR010000204.1:0-38596 GCA_043747685.1 Actinomycetota bacterium | reverse complement strand
GAGTGTCATCGCAGCAACCGAGTGTCATCGCAGCAACCGAGTGTCATCGCAGCAACCGAGTGTCATCGCAGCAACCGAGTGTCATCGCAGCAACGACGGCGACGGGTGTCTGCACACTCGAGTGGCTCAGGCTGCGGGGTTATCGCCAGGCCATCCGCACGTCTGGCTCGTGTTCTTCGTTGGCAGCGCCATCGGTGCGCTCGACCTCGACGAAACCGTTGCGGTCATAGAACCGTTGGGCAGCTTCGTTGACCAGGAAGGCCCACAGTTGCAATCCTTCCGTGAAGTGCTGCTTGGCAAGTTCGACGAACTGCTCGCCGAGCCCGAGGCCGATGACCGACGGGTCGAGATAGAGCTGCTCGATCCAGGCGTGGATCGTGTCGTCGTCGGTCGGGTTCGCCGGTGCCAGACTCATCATCCCGACGATCCGCTGATGTCCGTCGACACCGACCCAGACCTCGTCCTCCGGGATCAGGTGCTCGGCAACCCAGGCGCGGATCTCGTCGTCCGTGTGAGCATTGGTGATCGTCGGGAGTCCGAATCGCCGTGAACGCAGATACACCTCGGCAACGGCTGAGGCATCGGCATCGGTTGCCGGCCGGAGTGTGAACGTGCACGATGGTCGCAGTGCGGTCAACGCGCCGCGCAATCCCGGATCGGCTTTCACGAGTGCCTCGTCCCAGCTGAACCAGAAGGTCTCCGGGCTCTCGCCGGGCGGCGGCGCAGGCTCGGCGTCCGGACCGATGATCAGGTAGCGCAGATCGAGGTGGGTGTGACCTCGACCGCCGGAATGCACGTCGAGGTGGACGAATCGGACCCCGTCTGCTGGGTGGCGCCCGACCAGACCCGTCTCTTCGATCGTCTCACGCAGCGCCGCCTCCCATGGCGTCTCACCGTCGTCGACGTGGCCGCCCGGCTGCACCCAGATGCCGAGCCGCTTGTGCTTGTGGAGCACGACACCGCGACTGCCCACGAGGATCGCCGAGCCGGTGACGTGCACCGGATCGGCTGTTTCCGACAGTGGGTCTGCCAGCGCATCGAAGTGTTCGAGGAAGGCAGCGATGGCCGCTGCCTCGCGCTCGTCGCTCGGGAGGTGGGCGACAACGGCTTCCCGCAATTCGGCACGGAGTGCATCATCGATCATCGCCATATCTTCGCCGAGAGGCGGGCGATTGTCAGGCGGGGCGGTAGACGAGGGCATCGATGCGGACGTAGGTGAGGTCGTAGGTGCCGCCCCGGCGTTGCAGTTCGTCGATGCGATCCTCGACCTCGGCGCGGTAGGCGACGTGGTTGGCGGGCGGCATGTCGATCTCGAAACCCTGGAAGCACTGGCTGCGCATCCACCCGATCAGCGCCTCGCGGGTGAACGGTCTGCGTTGGGCGACGCTGTTCACATAACCGGCCATTCCATCGGCCTGCGGGGGGGCGAGGACGAACCCGGCGGCCTGCAGCATGTCCAGAATCGTGCCAGGGTCGAGGAACGTCCACGGCGGCGGGGGGCCTGCATGACGTAACGAAACCTCGGCCAGCAATGGCAGGATTGCCCTGATGTTCCCGGCTCCCCCGCATTCCAGGCGGAACCAGCCGCCAGGCTTGATCAGTTTCCTGACCGTGGAAAAGATACCAGGGTAATCCTGGCCGGGAATCCATTGGAACACGGCGCGGCTGAACACCGCATCGAAGGAATCCAGGGGGAAGACTGTGTCGAGTTGTTGGGCGCTGACTTGTTCGAAGCGCTGATTCGGACGCATCACTGCACGTGCGTGATCGAGCAGCGATGCCTGTGGCTCGGCGCCGACGACCTCGCCATCGGCGACGAGTCCGGCGACGACGGCCGTGAAGTCGCCGGACCCACAGCCGATGTCGAGCAGCACGTCGTCACGCCTTGACGGAAAGTGTTGCAGAAACCACCCATCCAGAGCTCGGTGGTGCGACGTATTCGCTGCGTAGGACGCTCCATCCCACGTCGGTAGCCAGCCATCCGGATGGGTTCCGGCGAGCACTGCATCGTGCAGACGACCGCCACCGTTCCCATCGACTCGCGTCTCAATATTTGAGATTGACTTCTCATTCACAATACTTAACCTACTCGACGTCATAGACCTCACGCAATGGCGTCTTTTTTTATGGGGACTCGGAAAGCCCTCGAGATCGGAAAGTGCTATGAGTTCAATGCACAGTGCCAGAAACACACGAGTACTCGTGTTGGTCAGCGACAGCTCCATTCGTCGTGCATGGACAACGGAGTTGCGCGACCTCGGCTACATCGTGTCCGGCACCGGGGACAGCGTCGGAGCGGAACTGTTGCTCGGGTCGTTCGCACCCGATGTCGTCGTTCTCGACATCGACCTGCCGTGGCGTCAATACGTCGGCGACCCGATCAATGCCGTGCTGCGTCGAACGCACGCATGGTTGATCGTGGCGACACCGTCACGTTCCCGTGTCGAGCACGAACGCCTTCGAGACATCGGTGCCCACAGCGTCATCACGATGTCGACCAGCCCGCTGACGCTGCTCGAGGCAATGACACCACTCGTCGGCTCGAAGCGTGACGCCGCCGAATCCGAACCGTCTTCCATTCCGATCTCGTCGACGATCGTGCCGATCACCGGTCAAGCGCAGTTCGGTTCGCTGCTGCTCGATACCGATCAGCGTGTCGTCATGGTGGACGGCAAAGAAGTGCCGTTGACACGGATCGAATTCGATCTACTCGCCGAACTCTGCCGCAAGCCACGCGGCATCAGCTTGCGCAGCGAGCTGCTGGTGTCCGTCTGGGGCCAACCGTCCGACGGCGATGTACACATCGTCGATGTCCATCTGTCGAATATGCGCCGCAAGCTGTCTGCCGCCAAGCCTGGCACCCGCTTCGTGCAAACCGTTCGCGGTATGGGCTTCCGCCTCGCCGACGCCCTGATGCAGAACGCCGTACCGGACGGCTTGCGATTGGCGGGCACGAACGGTGGAGGCGGTGGCACGATTGCACCGATGACCACCTCGGCCCACGGCAACGGCAACCGCAACCGCAACGGAGTTCAGGCGTACATTGCATCCAACCACCACTGGCCCGCTTCGACCGCTGCCAGGTAGGCAACGCCTTCTTCGGTGACCAATTGGAACCGGGCACGGCGGCGACCGCCGGCCTCCCACCAACGCTCCTCGATCGGCCAAGGTCCAGCCCACGCAGCGACCCGCACACGCCGCTGATTCCTGGAAAGTGTCGCCGGCGCACCGCTGATGAAACCGCGCCCGGAGACGGTCACCGTGCGACCCCCGTCGTCTTCGACGATGCACGCCTCAGCCGGCAGGAACAGCTGCGATGGAGACGGTTTCGGCAACTGCCCTGGCCACGGCGGACCGTTGGCTGCTTGACCCGGTGCGGTGGTCGAAGCGGCCGAACGCTCTCCTGCCGAACGCTCTCCTGTCGAACGCGAAGCGGTGCCAGGCGTCGTGATCGATGGGCCGCCGTGCTTCGATCTTTTCGTGATCGGCGACAACACCGTTTCCGGATCAGGCCGATCGACCGCCGGGATCAGATCGTAGTGGCGGGACGGTTCGCGGCCTCCTCGCCATACCGGCACCGTGACGGCATCAGGACCGAGCAGTCCCCCGAGGCGGGTGATGGCTCGTTGCGCCCATTCGTCCGCTTGCGTACGGCCACCCCAGAACCCGAGTTGTCGACCGTCGTCAGCCTTGATCTCGACGGGTGTCAGGCGCAGCAGCACCACCCCGCCGTTCAGACCGCCAGGCTGGCGGACCCAGCCGTCGAGCTGCCAGCGCACCCGCTCGACCATCGTCGCCACCCGCAAGCCAGCCGGCTGATACCACACCCGCTCGGTCCGTTCTCCGTCGTCCGTTTCCGCTTCGATCGCCAGGCGCACGCAGATCGAGCCGCGAGCGGTGATCGCCTGATGCAGTTCCTCTGCACATTGGCGCCCGGCGAAGACGAGTGGTTCGACCTGGGCAACGGCGTCTTCGAAAACGCGCTCGGCGAACAGCTCCGGTGGCACGGGATGCGTCTCCGGTGGTCGTTCGTCGTCACCGCTCGCCAACCGGTGGGAGCGGATCCCGTCGTTACCGAATCTGGCGAGGATGTCGGTCGCCGGCAGCGCTGCAAGCTGTTCGAGGCGGACGATGCCGAGGCGGCGCAACAGCCCGGTGAAGTCGGCATCGAATCCGGCGACATCACGGAGCACGTCGACAGGGAATCTGGCGAGGAAATCGACCGTCGCCGCCCGGCCGGCGGCGATCACACACGGTTCGCTGCGCAGCGCTGACCGGCGCGCAGCGATACCGGAAGCGAAACGACCCTCGGCGATCCCAACCGCCACGCGCGCGCCGACGTGCTGCCCAACACCGCGCTGCCCAACACCAGCCTGCCCGACACCAGCCTGCCCGACACCGTGCTGCCTGGCACCAGCCTGCCCGATGCTGTCCTGTCCAGCAAACGCTTGGATGGCGATTGCCACCACCCGTTCGGCGAGGGCGACGTCACCACCTGCATAACGGGACGGGCCGCGGCTGGCGAAGGTGATCAATCCAGGTTCGGTGATCTCGAGCGAGGGGACGAGTTCGGCGATCGCCCTGACAACCGGCTCGAAGCGGCGGGCGTCGCGATCGGGATCGTGATGGACGATACGGACGCCGGAGCAGCGAGCCTGCGCTTCCCGGCGGCGCAGACCGATCTGCACACCGGCGACTTCGCCGGCAGGTGACACGGCAACCACGCGGTTGGCGTGGACGACGACCAGCGGCTCGTCACCCTGCACCCCGGCGGCAACCGCGCTCCACTGCGGAAACCACAGCGTCACCAGCCGAGGCATACCTATCCGGCCTGTTCGAGCAGATCGCCGCCACCGGAAGCGGAGGTAGGACGGGAGGCGGTGACTGCCGAGATCGAACCATCGGACGCCGGCAGCCACAGCAGCCGCCGCAATGGCCTGCCGGCGCGGCGGCCGGCGACTTCGATCTGTACCTGGCGCGCCAACAGACGCCCCTGGCCGTCGTTGATGCCTTCCCACTGCGGAGCAGCGGTACCGACGACCAGGTCAGGCTGGATCCCCGCCTGCTCGTCGAGGCCTGCCAACACCAACACGGTGCCGCGAGTCGACAATCGCGACTGCACCCGACGCATGTCGCTGGCGCGCACCTGCGCAGGCACTCTGGCCAGCACCAATTCGGCACCGTCGGCGACGGCCGCAACGGTCTCGGCCCAACGTTGCGGTGGCGGCGCTGCCACCAGGAAGACACGTTCGAGGGCGATTCCCAACTCGCTGACGGCGGAGAGTCCGATCGACGGGAGTCCGACCACACCGAGCCACGAACCTGCTGCTGAGGCACCGGCCATCAGCGCCAAGCCGATCGACATCGCCGCCGGGCCACGCGTGGCGATCACGCTGCCACGCTGCAGGCCTCGCCCAGGGAGCAGGTCTGCCAGTACGTCGAGAGCCGGCAGGACCTGCTCGTGAGCCATCACCGTCGGACGAAAACGTTCCCGAACGGCATCGTCCAAGCTGACACCTGCTCTCGCCATACCGTGATCTTAGACGAACAAACGTTCGTACACAAGTGGTCGAATCCTGCCAATGTGACGGCGGCGCGAAATGGGGTGGAATACGGGACTCGAACCCGCGACCTCCAGAATCACAATCTGGCGCTCTAACCAACTGAGCTAATTCCACCAAGGCGGCAACAGCCTACAGCCGCGATTGCGCTGCGAGAAGCCTGATTCACACGACGCCGGCAGCGCCATTCTTTGGTTTTCATGAGTATCGGCTGACGAACAAACGGAACCAATCGGCCCAGCGTGCCACCAACACCAACGCCGTCTGGCAACCTTGTGGCCGTGGAAGAAGGCTCGAAAAAAGCAATCGTGGCGGCGTTCATCGCCAATCTCGGCATCGCCATTGCCAAATTCATCGGTTTCTTCCTGACCGGCTCTGCCGGGCTGCTGGCGGAAGCGGGACATTCGCTTGCCGATACCGGCAACCAAGGACTGCTACTGCTCGGCAGTAAGAAATCGCGTCGTGAACCGACTGCGGAGCATCCGTTCGGATTCGGTCGCGAGCGCTACTTCTGGTCGTTCGTCGTCGCCCTCGTACTCTTCAGTATGGGCGGGCTGTTCGCCCTCTATGAAGGCATCGAGAAACTCGTCCACCCGCACAAAGCCGACCGCCTCGGCGTGGCGATCATCATCCTCCTCATCTCCATCGCCCTCGAGTCGTATTCGCTGATGACCGGCGTCCGCGAGGCCAAGCACGTCAAGCCGGCATCGATGTCGTGGTGGCGATTCATCCGCACGGCACGCCACCCGGAACTGCCGATCGTGCTGCTGGAGGACACCGGCGCCGAGATCGGCCTGCTCATGGCACTGTTCGGAATCATCATGGCCTCGGTCACCGACAACCCCCGATGGGACGCGGTCGGCTCGATCGGTATCGGCCTGCTGCTCGTCACCATCGCCATCATCCTCGCTGTCGAGATGAAGAGCCTGCTGATCGGCGAGAGCGCTGAGCCGGTCGTCGAGGCGGCGATCCGCAAGGCAATCACCGAGCACGAACTGGTGACCTCGCTGATCCATATACGTACCGAGCACCTCGGTCCGGAAGAGGTGCTCGTCGCCGCCAAGGTCGAATTCGATCCCGGAATGACGGTGCCACAGTTGGCCGACGCCATCGACAGCGTCGAATCGGCGATACGCGCAACGACACCGACCGCTCACCTGATCTATCTCGAACCGGACATCCGCCGCAGCGTCACGTCGTGAGCACCGAGTCACTCGATCCGGTCGCTGCGCGTCCCGCAGTTCCCACAGATTCACCATCGCCAACTCCCCGGACGCATCTGTACCCGCTGATCGCTGTGATCGGCGCGTCGGTGATGCTCAGCCTCGGCTCGACGATCGTCGTCGAGTCCGGCTCGCCAGGGGTCGTGCTGACGTTCTGGCGCATGTGGGCTGCCAGCCTCATCTGGTTCGTCGTCGTGAGACGGGCCGGGGTCGGACCACGTCGAGCGGCGTTGCGCAAGGCGATGCCCGTCGGGGTGTTCTACGGGCTCAACCTGGCGCTGTTCTTCAGCGCCGTCACGACCACCCGCGTCGCCAATGCCGAATTCATCGGCACGCTCACACCGATCCTGATCGTGCCGTTCGCTGCTCACAAGCTCCGCGAGCGGGTCAGCCGCAAGGTGATCGTGTTCGCCGCGCTCGCCCTTGTCGGGGTCGCCTTCGTGCTGTTCAACGCTCCGAGCGGCGCCGGCGAGAACAACTGGACCGGCAACGGTCTGGCCTTCGCCGGCGTCATTGCCTGGTCGATCTACCTACTGATGTCCAAGGATGCGAGAGCAACGATCGACACCCGAAACCTGATGTTCGGTCTGACGCTCACCGCCGCCTTCGTCGTCACCCCGATCGCCCTCGTCACCAACGACGTCCTGAAGGTCTCGGCGACGGGTTGGCTGATGATCGCGCTGTCGACACTCGGCAACGGGATTCTGGCGCATGGCCTCGTCAGCTGGTCCCAGAGCAAGGTACCGGTCTCGACGATCTCGATGATCCAGCTCAGCCAGCCCGGTATGGCGGCGTTCTGGGCGTGGCTGTTCATCGGCCAATCGATCAAGCCATTGCAGGCTGTCGGCATGGTCATCGTCATCATCGCCGTCGGCGCGATCGCCACGGAGGCCGCCCGCCGCCACCTCGCATCGTCGGCAGCGTCGAACGGGGGGGATAGCCGGTAGAGCGGGTAGTCTGATCGGACAACGTACGGGGAGCTCGCTGGATCGGCGGGCTGAGAGGGTGGCTGCCGCTACCGACCCGAGAACCTGATCCGGGTAATGCCGGCGGAGGGAAACGAATCCATGCCCAACGGCAACGCAAGACCAGCGATCATCGTCATGGGTGGCACCACGCCTCCACCCATCGGCGTCAGCGCAGTCCTGCCGACCGATGCGTTCGTGATCGCAGCGGACTCCGGCTTCGATTACGCGCTGATGCTCGGGCTACAGGTGGACCTGCTGGTGGGCGACCTCGATTCGATCAGCGCCGATGGGTTCGCCGCAGCCGTCGACGCACTCGTGCAGATCGAGCAGTACCCGCAGGGCAAGGACGAGACCGATACCGAGTTGGCGATCGCCGCTGCATTGCACGCCGGTTGCAGCGAGATCATCGGCGTGACCGGTGGCGGCGGACGGTTGGACCACGAGCTCACGACGTTGTTTGCATATGCATGTATCACCGCCTGCCCCGTCAGCGTGTGGTCTGGATCGACACTCGTCACCGTGCTGCACGGGCCAGGCAGAACGACGTTGGCCCGCACGGCCGCAGGACTGCTGTCGCTCGTGCCGATCAACGGAGACGCTGTCGGAGTGACAACGTCGAATCTGCGCTACCCGCTGCATGCCGAGACATTGCCGGCAGGATCGGCGCGTGGGGTCAGCAACGAATTCCTCGACGCCGACGCAACCATCTCGCTCACCGGCGGAACTCTGCTTGTGATCATCCCCGACGCCCTCGACGCCCTCGATGCCGACTCAATACTCGACCCGGAAAGACCAACTCCATGAAGCACCGCACTCCCCTCCTCCTCGCCGCAATCGTCGTACTGGCGGCGTGCGGCAGCAGCAGCAGCAGTAGGTCGACCAGTTCCGCCACGACGACTGCGGTTGCGGTGACGACACCGGGGTCGACTCTCACCGGATCGTCAGCACCGTCCGTTGCAGCAGGATCGGTCACGCTGAAGTTACTGAGCTACGACGCCTATGTGCTCCCGGATTCGATCAAGCAGTTCACCGCGGCGACCGGCATCGGCGTCGAGTTCGTCAAGGCCGGCGCCGACGCCGGGACGCTCGTCAACAGTGCGATTCTCACCGCTGGCAAGCCGCAGGGCGATGTGCTCTTCGGGATCGACAACACACTGCTGTCGCGCGGCGTCACCAGCAAGGGCCTGTTCATACCGTACCTGTCGAAGGAGTCGGCGAACCTCGACCAGCGCGCCACAGCGCTGGTGCCTGGCCACGAGGTCACACCGATCGATACGAGTGACGTCTGCGTGAACATCGACACCGCCTACTTCACCGCCAAGGGACTCACGCCGCCGGCGACGTTCGACGATCTCGTCAAGCCGGAGTACAAGGGCATGCTGGTGGTCGAGAATCCCGGCACCTCGTCGACCGGACTGGCGTTCATGCTGGCGACCGTCGCCAAATACGGGCTGGACGGATTCGCCGCCTACTGGAAGCAGTTGCGCGGCAATGGCGTCGTCGCCGTCGACAGTTGGGATGACGCCTATTTCAACGAGTTCAGCCAGGGTGGCAGCGGCGGCAAGCTGCCGATCGTCGTCAGCTATGCGACGAGCCCGCCCTATCCGTTGGTGACCGGTGACGAGCCACGGCCGACCGTCCCGACGACCGCCAACCTGCCGGACACCTGCTTCCGCCAGATCGAGTTCGCGGGCATCCTCGACGGATCGAAGCATGTCGCAGAAGATCAGCAGTTGATCGACTTCCTCGCCGGCAGGCCATATCAGGAGTCGCTACCGTTGTCGAACTTCGTCTATCCGATCCGCGCCGACGCCACGGTGCCGGACGTCTTCACGAAGTACGCCACGCTCTCGCCGAAACCGTGGTCGGTCAGCCCCGGTGACATTGCCAAGAACCGTGATGCATGGATCGAGACATGGACGAAGACCGTTCTGCGATAGGCAGCGTCGTCGGCCCCGTGTCACCCGCAACAGCATCAGAGACCAAGGCAGCCGACACGGAGGCTGCGGCCATCACACGATCGCAGCGGCACGCTGCCACATTGTGGATCGCCGTCGTCCCGACGATCTTCCTGGCGGTCTTCTTCGGCTGGCCGCTGGTGACGATGTTGCGTCGTGGTCTGGCATGGTCGGCGTTCTCGTCGGTACTCGGCGACAGCGGAATCCGCTCTGTAGTGTGGTTCACCGCCTGGCAGGCTGTCGTCAGCACGGTCGCCACGGTCGTACTCGGGGTGTGGCCGGCATACGTCCTGGCGCGCTACCGGTTCACCGGCCGCAGGGTGCTCGGTGCGCTGCTCGCCGTTCCGTTCGTCCTACCGACCGTCGTCGTCGGATTGGCGTTCCTTGCGCTGCTGCCGGACACATGGCGACGCAGCGTGCCGGCGATCCTCGTCGCCCATGTGTGGATGAACGTCGCTGTGATCGTGCGGACCGTCGGCAGTTTCGTCAGCCAGTTGGACCCGGGCCTCGAAGACGCCGCGGCAACCCTCGGTGCGTCGCGATGGAAGACGCTGCGCCATGTCGTGCTGCCACTCGCCAAGGGAGCAATCCTCGGCTCGGCGGCGATCGTCTTCCTCTTCTGCTTCACGTCGTTCGGGATCGTGCGCATTCTCGGCGGCCCCGCACATCCGACGCTCGAAGTCGAGATCTGGCGACGAACGACACAGTCGCTCGACCTGTCCACGGCGGCGGCACTGTCCGTCATCCAACTCGTCCTGATCCTCGGCGCACTGTCGATCTGGACGTGGAGGCAGCGGCGCGCAGCCAACGGTCCAGTGGCGATGCGCACGAAGACGGCGTTCAGGACGGCATCGTCGCCGGCCGAGTCGCTGGCGGTGGCCGTCACCGCAGTCGTTGCCGCAGCGTTCGTTCTCGTTCCCGTCGGGAGATTGGTGGCGCAGTCGATGCAGTCGTCGCGTCCCGGCAACCCCCTCGCCGCCTGGCAAGCGATTGTCCACAGTGACCTCGGCGCTTCGCTCTGGGCATCGGCGCGCATCGCCGCCGGTGCCGTGCTCGTGGCGACGGTGATGGGAGCGCTGGCGTCGATCGCCATTGCCGGCAACCCGCGCGCCGGCGCGCTCCTCGACGCCGGTCTGATGCTGCCGCTCGGGACGTCGGCGGTGACGATCGGGTTCGGGCTGCTGATCACCTTCGATCATTCACCGATCGACCTGCGCGGTTCGTGGGTCATGCTGCCACTCGGTCACGCATTGGTGGCGGCGCCGTTCGTCGTCCGCGCTGTACTGCCAACGCTCCGCGGTATCGATCCCGATCTTCGCCATGCCGCCTCGACGCTCGGAGCAGGACCGTGGCAGGTCTGGCGGAACGTCGATCTCCCAGTGCTCAGACGGGCGCTGATCGTCGGAGCAGGATTTGCCGCGGCGATCTCACTCGGCGAGTTCGGAGCGTCGAGTTTCCTCGCCCGCAACGGAACGGAGACAGTCCCGCTCGCTATTGCCAGACTCTTAGGACGGCCGTCGAAGCTCAACCTTGCGGAGGCATCAGCGCTGGCCACCGTTTTGATGGTCGTGATCGTCGTCATACTGCTCGTCCTCGACCGTCAGCCCGGCGGTATGGGTCAGAGTGACTTTCACCGACGACGCGCTCGACCGTCTCGTCTCGCTGGGACAGAGCGCTCCCGATGACGTTACGTGCCATCGGCATCACGGTTCGGTTCGACCAGCGCCTGATCCTCGATGATGTCGATCTGAGCATCGACGACGGCGAGATCGTCGCCCTGCTCGGGCCGAGTGGATCGGGCAAGAGCACGCTGCTGCGCGTCATCGCCGGCCTGTTGCGAAGCGAGTCGGGAATGATCAGGTGGGATGAACAGGACCTCACCGCACTGCCGCCGCACCGCCGCCAGATCGGGCTCGTCTTCCAGGACGAGCAACTGTTCCCGCATCTCGACGTCGCCGGTAACATCGGCTTCGGGTTGCGAATGGCCCACGTTCCTCGTCGGCGCATCGCTGAACGGACGGACGAACTGCTGCATCTCGTCCAGCTCGAAGGTTTCGGTCATCGCTCAATCCACGAACTCTCGGGAGGTGAGGCGAAACGCGTCGCCCTTGCTCGAGCGCTTGCCCCGTCGCCGAGAGTCCTGCTGCTCGACGAGCCGTTGACGGGCCTCGATCGCGAACTGCACGACCAGCTCGTCGTCGAACTGGCTGCAATCCTCCGTTCGGTCGGCACGACTGCAGTGCACGTGACCCACGATGTCGACGAGGCAAAGACGATGGCCGACAGGGTGCTGACGATGGCCGACCTCTGCCGAGAGCGACCGTCCGCATAGCGACGCCTCCTCGCCAGGGCAACAGGCAACGCTGGTAGGGATCATCGCAGCAACTGCGACAATCCCTGACAGCGATGAGAGAACGACCTGAGGTCAGCGTTCGGCGTCGCTGCGCAGGATGCAGAACTCGTTGCCCTCAGGATCTCCGACGACCATCCACCCGGTGCCGTCGGCGTTGCGTAGATCGGCGATCTGCGTACCACCGATCGCCAGCACCCGGTCGATCTCGGCATCTCGGCGACGATCGGTTGGAACGAGATCGAGATGCGCTCGATTCTTGGTCTGCTTGGCTTCGGGGACCTCGATGAACAACAGCCGGTGGCCTGTCACGGGGTCGAGGATCATGCATTCCTCGTGGCCAGGCTCGTTCGGATCACCCGGTACGTCGGTGTAGTCGAGTACCTGTTTCCACCACTGCGACAACGCAAATGCGTCGTTGCAGTCGAACGTCGTATGCGAGATCCGCGAGGCCATCTCCCCAACGTACTGTGCCAGCCACGGCCCATGCCCGGGCCGACGCTACGGTGGGCGGCGATGAGTGATGTCCTTCGAATCGGATTCATCGGTGCCGGGTTGATCGGGACGTTCCACAGCAAGATGCTGCGCGCAGCGTCTGCGCAGATCGAGCGCGCCGGGGTATACGACCCGGACATCGAACGGGCGCAGCAGTTCGCCGACGCCAGCGACCACACCGTCTGCATCTCCGAAGAGGCGGTCCTCGACGGCTGCGACGCGGTGTACATCTGCACATGGACATCCGAGCACGCCCGGCTTGTCGCAGCCGCGGCAGCACGTGGGCTGGCGATCTTCTGTGAGAAGCCGCTGGCGACGGATCTGGCGACGGCGCGATCGATGGCAGACGCTGTCCACGCAGCAGGAGTCACCAATCAGGTCGGGCTGATCCTGCGGCGATCGCCGGCATACCTGATGGCGCATCAATTGATCAACGATCCGCAGGCCGGCCGCTTGATGACGGTCATCTTCCGCGACGATCAGTTCATCCCGATTCAAGGTCATTACGCGTCGACATGGCGTTCGGATCCGCAGAAGGCGGGCAGCGGCGCGCTGCTCGAACACTCGATCCACGACATCGACATGTTCCACTATCTGTGCGGTCCGATCGAGCGGCTCAATGCTCACAAGTCGAATTTCCACGGCTACGAGCACATCGAAGACGTCGTCAGCGCGAGCCTCCGGTTCACGAGCGGGGCAACGGCGACATTGACGTCGGTCTGGCACGACAACCTCACCAGGCCGAGCCTGCGCCGGGTGGAAATCTTCTGCGAACGCCGTCACATCGTCATCGAAGGCGACGACTGGTTCGGCCCCGTTTCGTGGATGGACAGCGACGGCTCGACGGGAGTATTGCAGGACGAGGCATTGGTCGATGCCGCAGCCGTAGTACTCGATGGACCGGCCAATCCTGACGTCGCCTTCGTGCAGGCGGTGCTCGACAACGCGCCGGCGTGGCCAGATTTCGAGACCGCAGTCGACGCCCATAGCATCGTCGACGCCATGTACCGCAGTGCCGATGCGAACGGCGCGACCGTCGAACTGCGGGGGTCGCCGAGGTGAACGGGCCGGCGGGCCCGATCGTCGTCGGTCCGATCTCGACCAGCGACACCCACGAACTGCGCCGCCGCATATTGCGCGCCGGGACGCCGTCGACCAACGTGACCTACCCGCAGGATGATCTCGCCGGCACGGAGCATCTCGGCGCATTCGAGCAGCAGGTGTTGATCGGGGTGTCGACGTGGGCTCCCGAGACATATGTGGGAGCGCCCAACGAACAGGCAGTCCGTCTGCGCGGCATGGCGGTCGAGGCGGATCGTCAGGGCACCGGCCTCGGCCAACTCCTCGTGGAAGCTGGTATCGAACGGTACACACCGACGGCGACGCTCATCTGGGCGCACGCCCGCGATCCGGTGCTCGGCTTCTACCAACGGCTCGGTTTCGACGTAGTGGGTGACGGGTTCGTCGACGACGCCACCGCCATCCCCCATCACCTCGTCGTCAGACGTCTCGGCTGACCTGCTCGTTGTCGGGTACCGGCGCTACTTCACGTGGTGGAGGCTGGCCATCAGGCTGCGGTGCTGCATCAACGACTTGCGTGCCGCCTTGCCGATTTCCTTGCGCGGATGGGCTTTGCCCAACGCCTCGAGCACGTCGGCGAGCTCGCTGACGTCCAGCCGCCAGACGTTGGTGACGACCTCCATCTGCATGTCGGCCGGGACTGCCCGATCGAACAGGGCAGCGACCTCACGGGCGCCGATGTGCTGCAACGCCAGCCACAGCACGTCGATCAGCGGAGCGACACCGTCGATCGGCGAAACCGTGACATCGGCAAAGCCGTGGGTGCTCAACCACATCGATGCGTGCCACGCATCGGCCCGCGCAGCAGGGTACGCACGGACGGCTCGGCATCGACACCGATCCGATCGAAGAGCTGCACGGTGTGCAGGCGATCGACGACGCTCGGTGCATCGCCAAGCACGCCGACGAGTGCTTTCGCCTTCTCGGCACCGGTCCAACCCGACTGCCAGTCGACCCACACCGCGTCGATCTGATCGTCGTCGACCGACTTGAGAATGTCGAGGAGCTGTCGGGCGCTTGCATCGTCGACGGGCCCGATGACATCGAATTGATAGCCGACGCCACGCATCACATCGATCATCGCATGCCGCCCGAGCGGCATCAGCGTGAACGCATCACCACGAGGTTCCACCACGCCGGCAGCGACGACCAGTAGCAGAACGCCTCCGATTTCCTCCTTGATCAGCCGGGCGAAGGCGACGTCATCCGAGTAGAACGAAGGCCGATATGCGCCAACCGACATGTTTGCAGTGGCGACCGTGATCAGCACGATCTCGTCGACCTCAATAGGCTGTCTGGTCGACAGGTTCGGTGCCAGCCACAGCGGTGTACTGGCGTCGAGGAAGGCGGACAGATCCTCGAACCATTCATTCATATGACGCCGACGACCCTGTGCACCGATTTCACGGACTGCGGGAGCAGACGGTGCCACAACGTCGGGCAACATCATCTTCGGCGGCTGGCGCGGCGCAAAACTCGGATCGGTCAGCGCTTTCCGCTCGGCGAACGGCAGCGCATTGAAGCGGTCCATCGCCTGTTGGATACTTGCCGGATCGTCGAAGTCGATGTCCTCCTGGCGAACCCGGAACCGCCGAACAGCGACTTGGCCATCCCGAAATTCTTCTGGTCGGCCATCGCCTCGAGAAACTCCGGGGCGACGCCCTGTAGAAACCGGTCGACGTCACGGCGTTGCGCTGCCGTGCCTTCCCACCGACCGGTCGCAGTGAGGAACTCGACGGGATGAGCCGTCGCCGTCACCACTTCCAACCACACGGTCGCAGGTGCTGACCACTTACGTGGACACCACTCGATCAGGAATTCGTGCAGCTCGGAAGGGTAGACGTAGCTTTCCTCTCGACGCCGAGGGGCAATGAGCGGCGCTGAGGGATATTTCCGATCTGCGCCGTCTCGGGCACACATCAGTGTCGACGGGCATTCGGGCTCGTCGACACCGGTCCTCGGCAACGACAGTGGGAGCAGCGATGGACGACTCGTTACAGCTGCGCCAACGGGCTGCTGTTTTGCGACACGGTGCCAATGCCGTTGGAAACAGCTCGGCGTTCGCGCTGCCACAGCGATCCGGTGACGACGTGTGGATGGGTCCGACGGCGACGCACTTCCGGGACGATCTGACTACAGTGTTGGCTCGGCTGCGCTCCGCCGCTGAGGAACTGCAACTGGCCGCCGCCCGGTTGGAGGCGAGCGCCCAACTCGCCGATGCTGACCTGCTCGGCCGTGCTCCGAAGTGAGGACGTGCCAATAGGGAAGTGATGCACACGGCAATAGGGTTATCGAATGACAGCGGCTTCCGTCAACGGCATCACCATCGAATACGACGTCCACGGTGACGACAGCGACGAGCCGCTGCTGTTGATCATGGGTCTCGGCGGCCAGTTGATCAGCTGGCCGCTCGAGTTCGTCGACAGACTGGTCACCGTTGGCTTCCGGGTCGTCCGGTTCGACAATCGCGATATCGGCCTGTCGACGAAGATCGATGCTCCACCACCGACCGTGCGTCAGGTCATTCTCGGAACGGTGTCGAAACGTTTCGCCGCGTCGACATACCGCATCGAGGACATGGCAGATGACGCCGCCGGCCTGCTGACACATCTCGGCATCGAGAAGGCGCACATCGTCGGCGTGTCGATGGGCGGGATGATCAGCCAAAGCCTGACCATCCGCCATCCGGCACAGGTCGCCAGCCTGACATCGATCATGTCCAATACCGGCGATCGGCGCAACGGGAGGATCAGCGCCAAGGTTCTGCGCAAGGGTCCCAAGCTGCTGAGCCGCGATCCTTCGAAGGCGTTCGAGAACAGCGTCAACATGGTCGAACTGATCTCCGGCCCGCACTTCGACAGACAGGCGGCCGAGGCCGACGTCAGACTGGCTGCGAGCCGCAACGACGACGCAGCGGGGACCGGCCGCCAGACGATGGCGATCGCTGCGAGTCCGGACCGCACCAAGCTCCTCGGTGCTGTCACCGCCCCGACGCTGGTCATCCACGGCCTCGTCGATCCGCTCGTCAAGCCGTCAGGTGGCATGGCGACGGCCCGCGCCGTGCCGGGCGCTCGCCTGATGATGTTCCCCGACATGGGTCACGACCTGCCGAAGCCCCGGTGGGACGAAATCATCGAGGCGATCGTCGACAACTCCCGCAGAGCTTCGACCGTCCCTACGTCTGTCGCCTAGGAGGCTGACGTCCGTACCGGAGTGCGGTGGCGAAGGCTACGGGTGCGATGACACTCGGGTGCTGTGATGACACTCGGGTGGCGCATGTACTACTTCTGCTTGAAGAACTCGATCTCGCTGATGGCGCAGACCTTCAGCGCCGGATCCGGGTAGCAGCTCTGCACGGTGAAGGAGATCGAGACGACGTTCTTGGCACCGAAGCTGAACGCCTGCGGAGCCTGACTGTCCGCCAACGTCATCTGCCGCGAGCCGACGATCTTGCCAGTGGAGTCGACCGCTGACACGAACAGATCTTTCGGGCGAGGCTGCCCCTTGAACGACGCAGGTGCCGACTGGTCACCCGGCGTGATGAGGACTTTCGACAGCGACTCCTGCTTGAAGACAACGGTCACGGTTGCCGTCTGACTGTCAGGGGCAGCGATCCACGAGTCGTTCTTCACGCCATCGGCAACGAACGCAGCATCATGGCCAGGCGCTGCCGAGGACGCCGTGACGAGTGTCTTGTCAGGGCTGATCTGCACGAACTGCGGATGGATCTTGCGCTTCACGAAGTTGATCGCCTCGCTCGCCTTCGACGTCATCGTGCCGCGCACCGACGGGATCAGCATGCCGCCGCCGATTCCGAGCACAGCGAGAATCGCCAGCACCTTGCCGACCTTGGCGAGATTGCCGAGCAGTCCGCCCTTGGCCTGGCGAGCACCCTTTGCGACCCCACCACCCTTGCCGCCAACACGCATCGGCCGGTCGCCCGCCTCGAAACCCGGGGCCTTGGCAGCCTTCGCGTTGGCGCGACGCCGCCGCCACGACAGCTTGACCGGCACGATCTCGGCCAGCGAGGTTCCACAGCGGCGGCAGAACTTGCGCTCGGGAGCATTGCCCTCGCCACAGCTGCCGCAGACGAGATCGCCGGGGTTGATCTCGCGGCTCGGCGGTTGCATCGATTGGGGCTTCGGCCGCACTGCGGCCGTCGACGGCATCTGCGCGCCGGGCTGGCGGTCCCCGATCGTCGTGGGCTCTCCGGCCTGCTGCGGCGGCCGGAGATTCGGCGAACTCACCTGAGGTGTCCTGGCGCTCGTCTCCGGCTGCGCCACCGGTTTGGCGACGAGGGAGCTGAGCGCCGGATTCGAGGCGTGCTGGGGAGACTGACCGAAGCCGGCCGCCGGTGACCGCGGCGTCGCCGCACCCTGAGCGGACTTCGGTGGCGGCAAGAATCCGCCGCCCCCTTGGAACGGTTGCGGAGGACGCGACCCGACTCCCGGCGGAGGCGGCTGCATTCCGTACTGCACGGGCGGTGCCTGTCCAGGCGGACCTGCCTGGCTCGGCTGGTCGGACGACGAACCCTCACCGATCACCGCGTTCTTGATGCGCGTCACGAGACCGAGTTGCGGCGGAGGCAACACCGTTGGGCCGACAACCGTGTTCGCTGTGTCCCCGACGACCTGTTCACCCTCCCATTCCAGGAATGCA
Organism: Actinomycetota bacterium; assembly: GCA_043747685.1. GTDB lineage: Bacteria > Actinomycetota > Acidimicrobiia > Acidimicrobiales > Ilumatobacteraceae > JANXUF01. Next base: position 20,302 of record JAYTOR010000204.1, on the reverse strand, counting down.
CCGCACGACGCGCAGAACGAGTCGCCGACGGGGTTGTGGTTACCGCATCGTTTGCAGACGATCATTCGTCATCCTTGCTGGAACGGAGGTCTCGGTGCCAACGGGCCCGCAGGAGGTGGGGGCGGAGGCGGTGGTGCCGGCGAGGATCTCGCCGGTGCCACGATCTCGACCCGGTGCCCGAGGTGTGCTGGCTTGTTGGCGACCACCAACCTATCCAATCGGGCGAGGAAGGCTGGAGACGGCCGCGCCAGACGCAATCGGACCACGATCGCGACCCCAGGGGAACCAGGCATCGTCGTCCCCGGGGTCTGCGACCAGCCGGCACCGCCTCCTTCGATGATCTCCGGACGGACACCCGCGTACAGTTCGACGAGATCGGCGAGTCCCTGCAACGTTCCGCGGTGCCGATACAGCTGCACCGCTCTGCTGACGAGCGTCCGACGACGCTCGATCGGCCAGGTCTGATCGATCTCGACACCGACCCAACCGCCCAGCCATTCGAGGAAGTCAGGCGGTGCCAGTTCCGGGTCGAGGAGTGCCCAGAAGTTGTCCAGTGCCGCAGGAACCGGCGCGAGCACCTCGTCGAGGCCTTCACAGAACCGCTGAATGAACGAGTCTTCAAGGAACATCGCCGGGAGCTGCTGGCCGATCGGATGGCGGACAGGCAGGTCGACGACGGCGCCTCGGGCCACGTCAGCCCTCCTCGACGAGCAGCTGATGTTCGTAGGAGAACACGACGGCGTCCGGATCGATCTGCAATCGTTGCACCGACTGGCCGCGTTCACCTGTGACCGGGTCAGCGGCGAACAGGCGAGCATCCTCGATCAGCTCGACACCGGGTAACCGCTGCAGCACGGAGTAGACCTCGCCGACGTGCACCGGTCGACCGAACGGCCATCCGTCACCGTCAGGTCCACCCGTTACGGGATGGAAGTAGCCGTACAAGGCTGCGGCGCAGTCGGCCCGCAGGCGATCTGCGGCAAAACGTTGCCGTGCACGGATTCTGGCAACAACGGTGATCCCTTGGAAGCGCGGCGGTTCGATCATCACTCGTGCGCCGACGACGCGCCGCTTGTCGAGGTACTCGGAGATGCGTTGCAACACATCGGCGCTCGGGACGAGTTGTTCGAATCGGAGCTGACCGAGTTCGCCGTCCGCTACGGACGGAATGACCAGTACTCGTACGCCGGTGCCGCGGTCGTCCGATGATTCGATGGCGCGCACCCTGGCGATGTCCGGAGCAGAATCGCGCGCCAGTTGTTCGTAGTCCTCGAGCGTCACGGCGCGGTCACGGGTACGCAGCACGATCGGGCCGCGCTGCTTGGCATTGTCGATGTCCTCGATGTCGACACCACCGAACGCCGCTGCACGGTTCTCCACACGCTGGACGGTCGGAATCGAGCTGCGCAGGATGCTGATCCGCCGTCTGGCGACGTTGCCGACGCGCCCGCCGCCGACGAGATAGTTTCGCACCCTGATCGTCGCAGCCTTCTTCGGCACTGCCCCGTATTGAGTCATCGTGCCATCCGGCTGATGGACGCTCGGGCCGAAGCTGACCGTCCCACCAACCGCATCGACGAGGAAGTGGCGGTCTGTCGGTGTCGACGAAGCGAAACTCTTCACTTCGGTCCATTCGACCCAACCGCTGTCAGCTGCGACCTCGACGACGAGGCCGCCAGAGGAGACGATCGGCGCGCGTTGCAGCGTGAATCGCTGCCCGGCGACGCCTTCGGAGACCCCGAGGATCTCGTCGGCGACAACCTCGGCATTGACCGCTGCAGCGGTGCCGCCGATCGTGAAGGCCCTGACCGCCTCGATACGCGGCGACGCCGAATAGCCCGGCTGCTGATCGACCGGAGACGTCACTCTGGCGCGCAACCAACCTGCCCGTTGCGTATCGAGTACCGAGACCTCGTGGCCAGGTGGTACGTGGAGCACGATGTCGCCGGGCCTGTTGAGCCCGCCGGTCTCGTCACGGTCCACTTCACAGCGCTTCCAACCGGCTGCCGTCGATGCTTCCCAGATCAGCGGTGGGTTGTTCGGGTCGACACCGATGCCCTCGATACTGCAGGTGAAACGGATCGTCACCGCGTTGCTCGGCGTCGCCTGTGACAGACCGACGTAGAGGGCATCACTGATGTTCGGCGTGCGTTGGAACGGATAGAACGCAACGCCGGGGGGCAGTGTCGGGTCCTGGTTGCGGACGTCTCCACCCGATTGGCTCGAGGCGAGGTGGATCGCCTCGCACGGGATGATCGGCAGTTCCTTGACGACGCCGAACGTCACCGCCTGATCACCATCTGCGCGCGCCGTCGCCACTTCGGTTCCCGCAGGAATGCGGACGAGTTCCTTCGCCGCTCCTGACAACCAGAAGGTCACATCGGCACGGGCTGCGGTCGCCGGAAACAGTTGCACGCCGATCAGTTCGAGAAATTTGACGTAGTGCCGATCCGGCACGCGATTCAACCGGTACAGCAACAGGTCCGTCATCCACGCAAACGTCTCGATCAGTGTGACGCCGGGATCGGAAACGTTGTGATCGGTCCATTCCGGGCAGCGTTGCTGGACGAGCCGCTTGGCGTCGTCGACGAGTTCCTGGAACCGGCGGTCATCAAGGTTCGGTGCTGGCAAGACCATCGGTCAGTCCTCTTCCAGGCGCACAGCGCCGGTTGCTTGTTCATCGTTCAGGGCTACGCGGTGCATCGGTCAGTCCCGTTCATGAGGGATCGAATAAAACGGGAATACGAGGTTGCGCGGATCATTGGTGTTGCGGATGCGGTAGCGGACGTCGATGTACACGAGCGATGGTGTGACGACATCGAAGCCGACGTCGACGTCCATCACCTCGATCCTCGGCTCCCACCGCAGCAGACTGCGACGGACGTCGTCGGCGATCATCCCGGCAGTGGTTGCGTCCGTCGAGGCGAAGATGTAGTTGTGGATCCGACACCCGAACTCCGGTCGCATCGGCCGCTCGCCAGGTGCGGTGCCGAGCACGAGCCGGATCGCCTCTTCGATTTCGCGCTCGTTGGAGACGAGGGCAATGCCGCCCGTTGCGTTGACGCGTACGGGAAACGCCCATCCCTTGCCGACGAAGACGTCAGTCATCGTTGCCACCTCCCGACGGGTCGGATATCTGCTGTGCGCGCCGCGCTGGCGAGTCCGTGTTCGTGTTCGTGTTCGGATTGGCGTTCATCAGTTGAGGCTCACCATCGATCCCTTGATGGCGGTCTGCGCCCCACCGTCGATCGTCGCCCCCATCGAGGCCTTGAACTCGGCGGTCTGCTGTGACTCGATCTTCACCGTGCCCTGTGCCTTGAGTTCGAAGTTGCCCGTTGCCTCCATCTTCAGATCACCACCGGATTTGACGGTGATCTTGTTGCCGCCCTCGATCGTGATCTCGTCCTTGGCAATGTCGATGATGATCGAGGATTTGTCGGAGGCGATGATGCGCAGTGTCTCCGAACCGTCCTTGTCGCCGAAGGCGATCATCGCACCGGACCGCGACTCCCAGCGCCGTTCGGTGACCGCGCCGTCGCTGCCGTCGACCATCGTCACGTCGTCGGCTGGCTTGTCGACACCGTTGTACAGACTGCCGACGACATAGGGGTAGTTGACGTCGCCGTGATCGAAGGCAACGAGCACCTCGTCGCCGATCTCGGGGATCAGCATGAAGCCACGGGTCGGCCCCGCACCCGGATAGCAGACACGCGCCCAGTTGCTCTCGTAGACGTCGGCGAGCCACGGCATCTTGATCTTGACCCTGCCGATCTTCATCGGGTCGTCTGCATCGGTGACGACACCGATCACCACGCCATTGATCCGCTGACGGCTGTCGCTGTTGGAACTGACACCGTTGTCGCCGCCGACGAGTCCGAGCATCGAACGGTCCTCCATCCCCGACACGCTGAAGTACGTCGTGTACCCGTCATGGTTGAAGACATGATGCGCCTGCGAGACCGACCACGTGCCGCCGAAGAGCGTTCCGACGCCGTCGATCTTCAACTTGATCGGTGGCAGCACCTTGGAATTGCCGATGGCCATACCCGTGGCCTCGACGACGGTCGAGGAGCGGTCAGCAGCGAGAGCGTCCTGCGCCGCTGCGACTTCGCCGTCGTTGGCGAACGGACGGCCGACGGAGACGAGTGGTGGGCTCGAGAAGGCGGAGGCCAGCGAGGCGATCTGGACGGTCGATTCGCTGAGTGTGACGTTGTCGGTCGTCGTCGCATTGCCGACAACTGCCTCCTTGGTCTCGTAGTTCCAGCCACGCAACTCGAGATCGTGCACCTGTTCGACGCCGGTCACCCGCGGCCGGAATTCGAGGATGTCCTGACCGAAAACGACGTCGATGCTGTCTGTCTCCTTGCTGATATCGGTGAAGTTGAACTTGCCGTCGAAGAAATTGGCGACACGCGAACATTCGCGGCCACGGGACTGGATGAAGTCCCAGTCGGACATGTTGACCTGGCCGATGTGGACGTGGTTGAGGCTCGTCGAATCGATGGCACCGACATCGAGACCTGCGTCGCTGACGATCTTGTTGACGAGGTCGGAGTCGGTCATGTCGTTGAACGTCTTCGTCTTCGATCCGCGCCGCAGGCGATGCGATTTGTCGTAGCCGCGGACGATCAGGAACGAGCCGGACGCCGACATCTCCGCCTCGATCGTCGTCACCTCACCGTGGACGAGGATGTCGGTCGGCTCCTCACCGAGCGGCCCGGTCTTGATCACGACCTCGGCACCGATCTTCAACGGGAAGTTGTCGAACAGGCTGCGCTGCGGATCGGAGAACCGCATCGTGAACATGTCCGCGAGCATCAGGCTGGCGTCGACGACAGTGTCGATCAACGACGTCGTCAACGACTCGTCGAGCGGCGAACCGTCGACTTCGATGTGCGGGACCTGGCTCGGCATGATCGACCCGCTACCTCAACTCACGGGCATCTGCCAGCGAGGGAATCAATACGGAGGTGCCGGCGCGGACGCTCAGCGGATCGTCGATGCCATTGATCTCGGCGAGTGCCCGCCAGTACCCGGCCTTGCCGTACTCGCGATACGACAGCAGTTGCAGATTGTCGCCCTCGACCATCTGTCTCGCACGACGGCCGGCTGGTCCGCCTGACGTCGGGTTCTGCGCGCCTGGGGTGTCGATGTGCTCGGTCATGACGATCGAGACGTCGGCACGTGCCGCACTGCCATCGCTGCGGAACAGCGTGAAGGTGGCGTCTGCCTTGGTGATGTAGCCGGTGAAGACGAACGAACCCCAGTGGAACGACATCCGCGGCGGAAGCGGGGCATGATCGGACGGCTTGTCGGTTGCCGGGTCCATCAGCTTCTGCAGTGTGGAGACCATCTCCGTCACGTCGCGCCCGCCGATCGGCTTGTCCCACTCGTCGAGGAAGATGCCGAATGACAGCGTGCGGTTGCTCGACCCGACGTACTGCGGAGGTGGTGGCGTCTTGTCGGCCGCCTGCTGCGACGTCGGTCGCGGCTGCTCGTGGAAACTCGCAGACTTCGAGAGCACGAGTTTGTCCGGGTTGAACTTGAAGGACAGGTTGCGGCCCTCCCACGGCAGGTCCGGCAGCAAACCGCCGATGCCACCGACTCCGGCGGCTGCGCCGGCGAGCGCGCCGGCGACATCGCCGAGGCTCGGCCCCCCGCCGGCAGCAGGGGACTCCTTGAGCAGCGCCTTTTCGAACTTTCCGGGAATCGCCATTACAGCGCAGAGGCCAGTGCCAGGCCGGCGTCGAGGAAGCCCTCGTGGGAGAGCACGAGCGTTTCGAGCAGTACGCCATTTGCGTTGATGTCGAGGCCTGCCGCCGACCAACTGACGGGGATGATGCCGGTGAGGCTCCACGAGTGGATGACGTCGCCTGCAGAATCGCACGCCGAGATGACCCCAGACGAGCGCTTCACCATGCCCTGGAAACTGGCGAACCACAGCGCGACCTCCTTCGAGCTCTCGTCGACGGGGCGCTGCAATGTGAGATTCTCGAACTTCACCCTGCCTGGCAGGTTGTGCACGAAGCCGTTCTGTCCGCCCTCTTCATAGGTCTTGATGTCGTACGTCGCCTTGAGCCCGTCGACCTTCGAGAAGTACCCGAGCGACAGTGCGTCGATCTGTACCTTGAAACGATTCTGTTGTGCTGGATTTGCCATTGCTGGTGCGGCTTTCTGTGGTCAGCGTGAACTGAAGAGCGACCCTGCGCGCTCTCGTTCGATGAGTAGGTCATGTCGGAGTCGGGAGCGAATGCCGTCGTACAAGCGATTGGTCAGTTCTTCGAGCTTCGCCGGGCTCATGTCCTCCGCAGCCGCCGGCGAAGCGGCCGCACCGGGCGCACCAGCTCCAGATGCGTTGTCCGGCGCGGTCGTGCGAATGTTGAGTTCATTGATCTCCACGGCCCGCTGTGCACCGAGCGCAGACGCGCCTCCCGGCCCCGGCGTGATGCCGAAGCCGACGCCGCCACCTGGCAGCGGGCCGGCGAGACCGGTGCCGAGTGCGGCGCGCTGGACGTCACCGACCACGGCCCGCTGCTGATCCAATGACAGCGACGACGTCATGGCGGACCCGCCGGCGGTCGAGCCCCGCCCCACGGGTGTGTGCGTCAACGCCGGTGCAGGGATGCGCTGTGCGCCTGCGCTGGTGACACGCTGGGCGACACCGCGCGCCTCCGATTCCATCGCCTGGCCAGCAGGCGAGTTCTCGTCAGGCGCAACGCTACCGAGTCGCTGCTGCTGCACCACATGGGTCAATTCGTGGGCGAGCGTCGCCCTGCCCTCGCCTGACCCCGTCGATCCGAGCGATTCCGGCAGATGAACTTCCCTACCGACGGTGAACGCCTTGGCTTGCATCGATCGCGCCGCTTCCGCAGACTCTGGGCCACGGTGCACCGGCACGCTGGACAGGTCAGCGCCGAGCATCGGCTCCAGTTGCTCGCGAAGACCGGACGGAACACCCTCTGGTGCACGCTGCACGCCCAGCGCAGCTTTCGGCGCCGACGACCCACTGGCGCGCAGCGGAACGATGGTGGGACCTGACGATGGTTTCGGAGTGACGGAGACGGCGAGCGGCGATGGCCCCCCCGAGCCGCCGGGACCGCGGTTCGTCGATCCGGGCGATGCACCGGTGCCTCCTACTGGCCCGGTCTGGCCGGAGAGGTCGAAGCGGGACGGCGCCGATGCTGAGGCGGCAGCTTGGCCTTCGGCGACACGTTGCACGCCGGCGACGGATCGAGCACCGATCGTCGGTGCACTCGACGTCTGCGCTACCGGCATCGCCGAGAAGGATCTCGGCCCGGAGCCGCTGCTGCCGGGCGGACCGCTCACCGAGGACGACACGGCCGGAGCGCGACGCGACAGCGCTGGGGGCAGGCTGCGGGCAGTCGCAGCTGCCGGTGTCCGCTGGACGCCGCCTTCGGCACCCGTCGCCGGCGCAGCAGCACCGCGGGTCACCACATTCGAGGTCGCCGCAGCACCCGGCGGGGTGATGGACGGGACCATCGTCGCCGGTCGATGGGTCATCGGCGCGCCGATGCCACGGCGCACGACGGTGCGCTCGGACCCGGACGTCGATGCTGCAGTGGACGAATCCGACGAAGGAGAACCGAGCGAGATCGGCGGACCACCGGAACGCAGTGCGCTCGAACCGACGGTCGGGCCGACACTGTCGGCCGCGCCCGGCGATGTCGTCGATGAGCCAGGCGATGCGTTCGTCGATGCACTACCGGTCGAAGTCGTTCCGGCCGCCCCTGCGGAGATGGCAGCGCTCGTCGACGCGTCCGGCAGTCGCTGAGCACCGCCGGCAACCGCCGGAGCGACTGCGACCGGCATCGATGGCAGTGCTGATGAGGCCACACCGGTTGGCTTGACGACCGAGTCGGGCCGCGCGCTCAATCGGCGCACAGGGGTCGACGGCGAAGGAGCGTGAGTTGAACCAATTAGTACGGAATCGCTTACCGCAGCGGTGGCCGCTGACGAGACAGGATGCGACGGCAACGAGCTTCGGGCAGACGAAGTGGCTGGCGGGACCGCTGACGACGCCGCAGAAGGAGCTGTCGCGGTGGGACCGGCGGGTGCCGAATCACTCATCGCAACTGGAGCGGAGCCGGGGAAACGCAAGCGCTGCACACCGGTCGGTGCCGGTGTCGGTGCAGCGGATTGGCGGATATCGAGCGACGGTCCCGTCGTCCGTCCACCGCTCGCTGAGGGCGGCCTCGGCGTGATCGTGCCGCTGACCACCCCGGTCGGAGCGTCGGCGAGCCGCTGGTGTCCGAGCGGGGCGATCCTCGTCACGGGGTCCGCCAGCACGGCCAACCCGGTCGTGATCCGGCTGAGTGGAGCGGTCAACGGTGGCGGACCGCTGGTGCGCTCGATCGGTGCAGCCGACCGCCATGCTGCGGGTGCTGCGGGGGCGGTCGGCGGCGGTGGCGACGCATCAGCGGACGCATCGCCAGACGAGGCGTCAGCGCCGCCGGACGAGTCGGCGTTCTTCGAGCGGCGGCCGAAGGGCCAGATCGCCATGTTCAGTTCCCTTCGCTCATGCGCCGGTTGATCGAGGCGATTTCCTCGACGAAACGAATGCGGTCGGGGTGCTCCAATTCGAGCACGCGGTCAAGATCCCAATGGAAGTAGTAGGACACGTACGCAACCTCCTCCATGAGACGGTCAGCTGCGTACGTCAGAATTCCCCCGGGCGATCACCCGCGACATCCACCTCGAAGTCGGCGCCACATGATGGACATGTGACTGCTGCGTGGGTATGGCCCTCGGAATTCACCCGGCGGTACAGGTCCTGCAGGAAGGCCAGGTCGGTCGCGAACAGCCGCTCGATGATGCCGGCATGGATCGAGTCCAGCTCACCGAGTCGCACGACCACCCTGGCGAGCAACAGCACCGTCAGGTAGGCCTCGTTGTCACGGACCCGTTGATCCCTCAGCGGCATGATCTCGTCCTTGGCAGTGGCCAGGCGCATCACGCCGTTGCGATGCACCCGGCCGCTGTCGTCGACGAGGCCGCGTGGCAGCACGAAGGCGTACTCGGTCTGCAGGCGATCGTCGGTTTGTGCAGACATCACTAAGCGAGCGCCAGACCCTCATGGGTCAGCACGCACTCCTCCATCAGCACATCGTTGCTGCCGGCCTGCAGCGAACCGAGGGAGACCTTCGACGGCCAGCAGTTCGTCAGGTTGTAGCGGGCGATCTCGCCCTGGGAATAGTCGAACAGCACGATCGAGGCACCCTTACGAGCGGCGTCGATCTTGCCCTCCTGCACTTCCTTGTGCCATTCCCACAACGTCGTCGAGTGGGTCTTGCCGCGCTTCAACGTGATGTCGCCGAACTTCTTCTGGCCCGGCAGTTTCTTGATGATTTCTTTGCCGAGCGCCGTGTTCTCGCGGTGCTCGATGACCTGGACCTCTGCCGACAGCCCGGAGACCTCTTTGAATTGGGCGATCTCCTTACCGTCGATCTCGATCTTGAATGTGTATCCGGCTACGCCGTCTTCGCCAATAGGCATGGGAACGAACCTTTCTCTCTATGTCTCGGTTTGTTAGAACTGGTGCGATTCGACCGACGGGATCGAGCGATCGACTCGGGCATCGACTATTCGGCGAGTGCCGCGCCGCCGGAGTACTGCGCGAGGCGGAAGACGACGAACTCCGCCGGCTTGACCGGAGCTATACCGATTTCACAGGTGACCTGGCCGGCGTCGATGTTCTCCGCCGGGTTGGTCTCCGAGTCGCACTTGACGTAGAAGGCCTCGTCGGCTGTCTGGCCGAACAGCGCACCGTCGCGCCATTGGCGGACGAGGAAGCCGGAGATCGTGCGGCGGATGCGCTGCCACAGATCGAAATCGTTTGGCTCGAATACGACCCACTGGGTGCCGTTGAGGATCGACTCCTCGAGGAAGTTGAACAGGCGGCGAACGTTGATGTAGCGCCACGCAGGATCGGACGACAGTGTGCGTGCGCCCCAGACGCGGATACCACGGCCCGGAAAGGCGCGGATGGCGTTGATGCCGTGCGGGTTGAGCAGATCGTGTTCGCTCTTGGTGATGTTCAGTTCGAGCGTGATGGCACCGCGGACGACCTCGTTTGCCGGCGCCTTGTGTACGCCACGGGTCGCATCGCTGCGTGCCCAGACCCCAGCCATGTGACCGGACGGAGGAACGAACTGGTTCTGCCCGGTGGCGGGATCGAAGACCTTGATCCACGGCCAGTACATCGCTGCCTGCTTCGAGTCGTAGCCGACCTTGTCGACGCGCCACTCCTTGATCTGCTGGGCGTTGAGGCCTGGCGGCGTGTCGATGATCGCCATGCGGTCACCCATCAGTTCGCAATGGCTGATCATCGCCAGCTGCACTGCCTGCACGCCTTCGAGGTCGATCATGCCGCGCTGATAGGCGGTCATCAGGTCGGGGACCGACAGCATCGTGATCTCCTCGACGGCTTCGAGGCCGGCGAAACCGGTGCGTTCCGAAGCGTCGCCGACGTAGTCCTGCGGCGAAATCCGTAGTGCCGGCAGCGCAGAAGGGGCGGCGCCCCCACCGAGGTGAACGGAGCTGCCGACGTTCGGCTTCTCCAGCGCACCGCCCTTGACGATCTCTTCGAGCTGCACGAGCTTCGACGACTGATTGACGACGGTGACGATGTTCTTGGCACCGCGCTTCGTCGATACCTCGAAGCTCTCCTCCGGGTTGCCGTTGCGCTTGACGACGAGTTTGAAGACGTCGTCGGGCGTGCCCTCCGGCATCCCCTCGACATCGACGGAGATGTTGTTGCCGCCTTCTCCGGCTTCACGGGCGGTGAAACGGTATGCCGGGAGCGCCTTGTCTCCTCCGGAGTTGAGCTCGGCTCTGGCGGCCGGCGAGACGGTCGCCTTCTCCTCGCTTGCACCGACCCTGACGATGTACGCCGAGCCACCTCCGTTGTTGAAGTACCCGTACACGGCGTGAGCCAGGTACGTGTCTTCGAGGAAGTCGCCGAACGTTTGGACGAACTGGGTCCAGTTGGTGACGAGAGTCGGCGTGTTCGCCGGGCCGGTCTTGGCGAGACCGACGAACGCAGCAACGGATGTCGCTACGCCCTCGATCGGCCGTGAACCCGCCTCAAGCTCTTCAACGTAGACCCCCGGGGACAGATATTGGGGCATGTATGACCTCCATGTCGCAGTGACGCTGGGCACCAGTGTGGGCGAGATCGGTGTCGGCGACTAGGCGTGCGAGTGACTCGCAGAGGGCAACGAGAAGTGCTCGATCGGGCAACGTCGCAGCCCTTGAGCAGCAGACCGGGAGCGGCGAGATTCGACACATGAGAAGGTCTCGGTCGCCGGTGCACGACGAAGCGCACGCGGACCCTGCTCCCATGACCGCCCACACTCCAGTGCCGGACCGAACACCGGTATCGACCGATCCTGGAGCGTCGAGAGCCGAAGCTCTGCAGCGCAGTTACGGCAATCGTGCTGTCGAGCGACTCGTCGATGCCGATCTCGCGCCGGTCTCGCGCCGGACGACGTCGTCGGGTCCGGACGTCGATCAGACCTACGAGACGGTGACCGGCTACCGGCTCAGCGCCACGATCCGTCAATCACCGCAGGCCGCCGATCCTGGCGATACTCCGCCAGGCACTGATGGTGAACGAGAGACATCACCTGCTTCGACGAACAGCGATCCCGACTCGCAAGAGGTCGGCGATGACGAGGTCGTGACCGAGTTGGAGGACGGCGCACTGTTGATCGAGGAGGGCGACTCTGTCAACACGGCAATGACATACACCCCGACGATCACCAACACGCCGACGCCTCCAGGTGCAGACCTCTTCGGACTGACGAGGACCAAACCAGCCGTCTCGGGTATCGCCGTCGTCCACGATGCCGCCGCTGGCATCTTCAACGTCACTGCGTCGATCACCAACAAAATCACGTGGAGCGTGCACTCGCGTGGCAGGACGAATATTCCGGACAAGAACGACGGCGTCCTCACCCAGGACAACTACACCGACGTCGCCGCCGATCTGACACCCGACATGTCCTCCGACAACGGCCGTCCACCGCGTGACGAGTACTGGGCACAGGATCTGACGACGAGGCACGAGAAGTTCCACGCCAACGAACGTGCCACTACATACGGCAACCCGGCATTCAACTTCGCCCAGAACTGGTTGGCGAATCAGACGGCAGACGATGCCGCTAGTGCGACGGCGTTGGCGAAGCAGGTCCCGGCGAAGATGAACGAGAGTTACGCCGCCAGCTACTCGCCGGGCAAGGAGAGCCGGGCGTACGGTGACGGGGCACAGCTGTACAAGGCCAGGGCCGACGCCATCCTCGCCAAGGGCGCAGCACGTGGCTACGCGATCGGGGAAGCCGATCTGTACCAGCCCGGCGGGGAGATGGGATTCGCATGAGTGACGAAGGCACCGATGACGCCAGCACTGGTGGCGAGCTGGAACCGGAAGTACAGCTCGAAACGCCCGACCCGCCAGACGATCTTGCGTACGCCGACTTCGAGGACTATCGGGCGCGCGCGCTGCTCGACGTCAACGGCGTCGGGACCGCAGTCCCTGAGCTGATCGAGACGCTCGACCATGCCGACGCCGTTCTCCGCGGCGCCGCAGCCCATGCTCTCGGCGCACTCGGTGCGCCCGGCGCCCTCGGCGCACGTGGCCCGGGGCGAACGACGGATGAAGGAACACCGCTCGCCGAGCCGCTCATCGGCGAGGGACCGATCGAGGCGCTGCGGAGCTTAGCGAAGACAGCCGACGACCTCGTGCAGGTGGAGGCGGCGTACGCCCTCGTCCGGCTCGGCGTCGACGAGGGGCGCGACGTTCTCCGCGCTGCTCTCGAACGACCGACGCACGCCTACCTGTCACCCGCCGTCGCTGCCGGCGACCTCGCCCGCCTCGGCGACCCGACAGGCTTCGACGTCGTCGTCCGGTGCATCGCCGACGACAACCTCATCGTCAAGACGCTCGGCTGCAAGCAGCTGTTGTTCTTCGTCCCGCTGGACGGCCACGAGCGATCCGGCGGGGCGGACAGCGTCGATGTCTTCTCCCAATTCCGTCTCGCGCTTGTCGATGACAGTCCGGAGATCCAGCACCTCGCACTCCTGCAGTTGAGCGAGATCCCGGAGCAGGCGAAAAGCCTGTTGCAGGACTACCTGTCAGCCGACGGCTCCGCCTGGAAGCAGCTGGCGTCGCAGATACTGGCCGCCGGCACGGAAACAGATCGAACCGATGGGTGACACCATCGCTCCCCTGCAACGCGTGCAGCAGCGAAGAGAGCCGGCCCGAGAGCAGCCGCAGGTGCAGCCTCATGCAGATGAAAGCGGTCGGACACCGGGTGTCCCGGATGCGCTCGGCTCGCTGCAGCGCGCCGTCGGCAACCGGGCGACGGGCCTGTTTGCCGCACAGCGACTGGCGATCGGCGACGGTGACACCCCGGCCGGAGTCGCCGACATCGGAGTGCAACGCGAACCGGCGGCCGGAGCTGCGGCGGTGGCACCGGTCGACTATCGCTCGGCTGCGCAGCTGATGTCGATGACACTTGCGGACTTGAAGCGTTACACCGACGGACAGCTCGAGTGGGCCAACAACCCGTCGATGCTCGATGCCCAACGCGAAACACTCTGGCGATGGGTCCAATTCGCCAGAGACGACGACGCCAACCTCGCAGGCTGCGGCAAGTCGACGGTCGCTTCGCTGGATCGCCATGCCGGCACCGACGCCAAACGGCATTCGCTTAGCTCGTACGCCGGGGCGATATCCGGAGCACGTTCGACTGCCCGCATCCAGACGGCGGCCGCGACCATCGACCAGATGGTCGAGTGGGGCGAACAACTCTTCAAGCTCGAGGAGGTCATGAGCGGACCGATCGTCAACCGCATCATCGACGACGACGCCTGGAAACTGCTGAGTCGGGACAAGGCGCTCGTCGACTACATCATTGCCTACGTGCGGTATTGCAATCCCGTACTAGACGCCGACAACGGTGCCGAGATCACGTCGATCTCGGCGATGCGCAAGGAGAATGCCCCATTCCAGAACTATGCGGCCGTGCTCCCTGAGGTCAAGAGCTATCACCGCTTCCTCGACGCCGGCCTCAAGCAGGTCGCCGCCAACAAGAACGACACGTCGAAGACCAAGCCGCTGACGCTCGTGCTGCATTCGGCGCTCGATCACAACGGGGCGTTCCACCGCGATCCGAACATGCGCGATGTCCTTGCAGACAAGCGGAACCTGACGCTGATGATCGAAGGGGCGGAAAAGCTCGACGATGTCAGGTCGGAGATCGGCCCGCTCGCGGACATCTACGGCAGACCGGGTGCCGACGGCAAGGGCAAGATCGACCAGCTGATGATCGCCGGTCATGGCAACGCCAACCTCATCGAGCTCGGTGGGTCGATGGAGATGGGCAGCACCGGCAAAATGGAGGAGAAGGACGACAACGTGAAGGTTGCGGACCATGCCTCGACACTGCTGATCGATGAACTGCTGACGCACATGGACCCGGCGTCCCCGCACCACAAAGTGGTGTTCAACGCCTGCCTCACCAACTCCAATGCCGTCGACAGCAAGACGATCCTCGACGGCGTTGCTGCAGGCCTGACCCCGGCGGACGCCGTGGAGGCAGCCATGAAGAAGAGCCCGAGCTTCACGGCGTGGCTCGTCGACCAGGCAAAGGTGGTGAATGTCGCCGGTATCGAAGCGATCGGTGCCAACAACTCGATCGCCACCGTGCCGCTGCAGGATGCCAGGACCGGTGCGCTCGACCTCAGGGATCCTCTCGACAAGGCGGCGACCGGGACGAAACTGGCCTACACCGAGACCGGAGCAGAGCCGCTCGGTGTGATGCGTTCGGTCGTCGAGTCGTGGGCGTTGGACAAGCGGGCCACGCTGGAGGCCATGCAGCGCCGTGTCAGAGCCAGAACGGTCATCGACTGGCGGAGTCACATCGTTTGGAAGATCTTCGAGATCATCCTCGCCAACTACGTCGACGACATCGTCACGATCAACGACTTCTCGGAATGGGCCGGGTCGCTCGGCGAGGGCAACCACAAAGAAGAGTGTCGCGTCGGACCGCTCACGCCGCCGGCGACGATCGCCAGGCACATGCCGGAGGTCACGAGCTACCTGCTGTCCAAGGTCAGTACGGCCGAGATTCCACATCTGCCGCTGGTGCTGCACGAGACGGAGCTGATCCTCGGCATCGGACCGGCCTCCAAGTTCCTCGCCAGCCTCTCCGGTTTCAATTGCAAGACCGCCGACGAGTTCCTCGACGCGCGGGTGATGGCCAAGTCAGCAGAGATGCTCGGTGCGCTCGACGCCCCGAATCTGCACGGTCAGCTACTCGTCGCTCTCCTCGACACCGCCCGCAACGACAGCCCGACTGCCGACTCCAAGGCGTTCCTGCTGGCCAACGGCATCAGGAACGACGCGTTGACGGCTGCTGCCGCGACGATCCTCGCGCGCGCCGCATCCGAGGACAAGGTCCTCACACGCCTCGGCATCGTCCCGAAAGCCCCACCGGCGACAGATGCGCCAGCGGTGCCGGGACATCAACCGGATGGCGATCCAGCCGAGGACAAAGAACCGGCAGTCCACGTCGACCCGGTGCAGCTGACAGGACAGGCGGCATGGCCGTTCGGCGAGATCGACGTGCGCGCGAAGCCGCACACCGCTGCAGCCAGTGTCGGCAAACTGCTGGAAGGATCGCCGCTGACGATCGTCGGCAAGACAGACGACTGGTACGCGATCGTCTACAACCTGCGGGTTGTCTACATCGAGCGGGCGATGGTGGATGTGGAGGTGTCGGACAGGCCGCTGCCGTTCGCCGCCAAGGGGGTGGTATCGGAAGAGGACTCGTGCGACGTGTTCGCCAGCGCTGACGACGCCGCCAAAAAGGTCGGAGCGCTCCTGATGGGTGACGCCGTCACGATCGTGACGCGCACGAAGGACTGGTACGGAATCGCCTATGAGAACCGCACCGGATATGTGCGGCGCGCCAGCATCGAAGCGACAAAACTGAAGGTCACGCGAATGGCGAGCACCAAGGCAACGGTGACGCTCGCCGATGCCGGCTTCTACGACACATTCAACGCCGAACGCAAGGAGGTAGGCAAGCTCGCCGTGGGCGACCTCATCGACGTGGTCGTCAAGGTCGAGGACGAGGTCGGATCCCCGACGGCGGCCGGCGGAACGTTCTACGGCTTCAAGAGGGGTGCGACCAAGGGATGGATCGACGCCCTCGGCGTCGAATTCGCGCACTAGCGTCACCGGTCGTCGCTCCTTCCCCGATGAATCTCCTGCGCATCACCTCAGCGGCCGATCAGCCGCAGGCACCGATTCAGATGGTCGCGTTCCATCCGGACGGACGGCGCTGGGCGGCGGCCGGGCCCGGCACCGTCGCAGTGTGGGATGGCGACACACAGCTCGGAGAATTCGAGGCCTCGCCAGTGCACGCCTTGGCATTCAGCGACGACGGCGACCACCTGCTCGCCAGCCCGCATCGCATCGACCTCGAACGGATGACACTGTCGTCTGCGGCAGCCGCGAGCGGCAGGTTCGTCGATGACGCGCCGACCGAAGAGGGCGCCTTCGGAGGTGGGCGAAAGCTCGTCACGTCGGTGCTGTCACCGGATGGTGCGGAACTCGTTGCGGTGACCTCGTTCCGGGCGGGTCGCGGCCCGAGAGCCAGCAGCGAGCGACCGACCGAGCCCGAGCAGATCCTCGTTCTCGATCCACGGTCAGGGGCGATTCGCCGTGTGCTCTTCCGTGGCGATGGTACTCAGTGCCAGGTCGTCGCAGTCGACGCCCGGTACATCGTGGCGGCAGATGTCGACGTGTGGAACTGGTCGCGGGTCGGACAGACGGTTGAACCGGATGTTCTGCGCGGGCCGGCTTTCCAGGTGCGCCAACTGCGTTTCAGCGCTGAGGGCACGATGCTCGCCGGCGTCGACGCCGAGGGAATGGTGACACTGTGGGAGACACTCAGCGGTACGCAACTCGCCCGCTGGAAGGCGCACGATGACAACGCCCCGGTGCTCGCGTTCCACCCCGACGGAACAGTCCTGGCAACGGGAAGCGGCGATCGGTCGATCAGCCTGTGGGCAGTGTCGGCGGTCGGAGCCAGCTCGGATGCACGCCCGACACCATCGCTGTTGTGCCGTACGGACGACCTCGGAGGATTCGTCGAAGGCTTGGCGTTCAGCCCATCCGGCGATCGTCTGCTGGCCGCCGTCGACGGCGTCGCGGTGTTCTTCACCGTCGACGAAGCATCCACCACCTAGCCATCACACGTTCGTGGGCCGGGGCAGTCAGGGCTGCCCGATCGGGCAACGTCGCAGCCCTTGAGGCATGACCAGACCGAGACGACAATAGATGGATGGGTGATGCAGTCGCGCTTCAGGAGCGGGAGATGCAACAGCCGAAGCCGCAGACCGAACATGCCCCGGTCGCTCGCCCTGGCGAACGCAGCCCCGAATCGTCAGGAGCGAACGAGTCGGGGACGGCGTCGCCGACGCAAGGATCCCATCAGCACACCTCATCCGCACGGGCGTCTGCATTGCAACGCGCTGTCGGCAACCGGGTCACGGGGCTGTTGGCGGTACAGCGCCTGGCGATCAGCGACGAGCACGGCACACGTGAGTTGCCCGACACGCCGATCGGTCCCGGGGGTGTCAGCGGCGAGGCAAGTGTGGCCGGGGCCGCTCCGAAGGTCAACGAGGCAGACGGTGGAGGCAGCGGAGCCGGTGCGGGCAAGGGCGGCGAGGCCGAGCTGCTCAAGGGTACTCGCACCGCTGAGGTCGCCGACGCCCACGGTCATGGTGCTGCACTGACGAAGTCGACGGCGCAACACGGTGACCTCAAGAGCGCTGCCAAGGCAGCGACCGCCGCAGCAGGTGCCACCGGTGCCGCTGCTGGCGTCGCCGGGGCAGCTCGCCGCGCTTCGCGACCAGTTCCAATCCAGCCGATCGCTGAGCGCCTGACCAGGCTCGGAGGCCTCGGTGCCGGGGCAGCCGCAGGGGGTGTATCAACCGGCCTGGCGGCTGCGACCGGCGGTGGGTTCGGCGCCAATTCGGCCGCCGGAATGGAATCGGCGGACCTCGTGCCGGACACCATCGCTGGCAGTGCCGCGCCGAGCGGAGCGACGGCAGCAGCGGGCGGAGCAGGCGACACGCCCCCCGCCGGGGCGGGTGACACCGCCAACAACGGTGCCGCGAATGCCTCCCCCGACCTCGGGCCAGATGCGCCTGCCGCTGCACCGGGCTCGTCGATTCGCGACCGTTTGAACGGGCTGACCCAGCGATTGCCGGCAGGTGTGCCCGCAGGCGTGCAACGTCTCCCGGAGCTCGATGTCCCGGCCGCTCCGGCTGTCGAGATGGGCAGCGTTCCCGAGCCTGGCACCGTGGACACCTCCGCCATGTCGACGGCGGCACAGTCGGTCGATGTCAGCGGCTCCGCGCAGAGTGACGACAGCGTCGCCGGGTGGCTGATCGATCAAGCCACCAGTGCCTTCCACTCGCTCGTCTCCAGCGTCACGGGCGACGCCGGGTCCACCGCCGGCTCGGCATCGACGTCTCTCGCTTCGGCGGCGACATCGCTGTTCGCAGGAATCGGAACGACGGTCGCCGGGCTCGGGACCAGCCTGACTTCCGGTTTCAGCGGCATCCTCGACGGCCATGGCGGCGTGCTGCAGGGCTTGCTGCGCACCGTCAAGGTCCACCTGAAGAGCACGCTGCACGAGGCTGCGGGATCCGTGAAGGATCTGCAGGGCCAGATCAAGTCGACGCTGACGTCGATGTTGCAGAGCGCTTCGGGGAATCCGATGGAGGCCATCCGCCACCTCATCACCGAGCAGATCGATGCAGCGATCCACGGGATTGCCGGCAGTGTCAACGAGGAACTCGCAGCGATCGGCGAGTCGGCCTCGGCACAACTGGCCGCCGTCGAAGCCGTCGTGGCCGCGGCGGCGGAGCAGATGGATGCGTTCGTCGCTCTCGCCGAGGCGCAGATCGAGGGTGTCGTCGAGACCATTCGAGGCAGCGTCGATGGCTTTCTCGACATGGCGACATCTGCGCTGTCGGGACTTCCGGACACCGCTCGGGCACTCGTCGAATCGCTACTGTCGACACTCCGCAGCGCCATCGACCGCTTCGCCCAGATGGTCAGGGATGCAGCCCGCGCCGCCGCCGAGACGATCACCCAGGGTGTCGCCGCCGCAGCAGCAGCTGTCACAGCGACAGCGGAGGCGGCGAAGCAGACGATCCTCGATCTGATCCGCACGATCAGCGAGCACGCTGAGCAGATCATCCACGAAGCCATCGACCTCGCACTGCAGATCGGCAGCTCGATCATCTCTGCAGCGGTGAAGGTCGGCGAGGCGGCGATCAAGGCAATGTTGATGAACCTGCCGATGGAGCTGCTGGAATACGCCATCGACAAGGCCGAACCGTACGTCGTCGGCTGGATCATGGATGCGCTGAACATCGATATGTCCGATCTGCCTGTTCGCCCCGACAACCCGCAGCAGATCGCCGGACAGGCCGGCCAGCTCGCGCAGCAGGCTGCAACCAGTGCAAGCAGCGATTTCGCCAGCGGCCTACTCAACCCGCAGGGTGACCACATCGCCGCCGGCCTCTACGTCACCGGTAGCTACACCGGGTCGAGTCATGCGTCAGGTGCCGTGACGCTGCAGGGAACGCTCGACCTGGTCACCAACTTCGTCACCAACCAACTGGGACTGTTCGCGAGCCTCGGCGTCGCCGGCACCGTCGGAGCGGGTTCCAGCACCGGCCCCGGTCTCGAGGGCGGTATCGCCCAGAACTGGGGCACGATTCAGACATTCGGACGCGACGCCAACGGCAAGCCACTCGACATGAACAATTTCAGCGGCCGGTTCTTCAACGTCGGAGCGTCCGTCGGTGCCGGTGGGCCGGTCGAGGGGGTGCCCGTCGCCGTGTCGACCGGCGACAACATCTACATGTCGGGGGCGACGACTACGCCGGGTACTCCTTCGTCGACGACGACGACACCGGGCACTCCTGGCACGACGACTCCGCCGACCCAGGGACCGCCGACCCTAGGACCCCCAACGCAGGGACCTTCCACCGAGGGCCCAGCGATTGCCACCCCGGCGCGATCGCTCGGTGCGTTCTCTGCACAGTTCCCCACCCAGTCGGCGACCCCCGCCGGTAATCCGGACCCAGCCGTGAGTGCTGCGGTCGAGGCGATGCGATCAGACGTGGCGGCCAACCCTGGCGACCAGTTCAATATCGATGTCGTCGGCCACGCTTCGAACCGCTGGGCCGCTGT
>JAYTOR010000203.1:0-1693 GCA_043747685.1 Actinomycetota bacterium | reverse complement strand
CAGGCACTGCCATCGGAGGATGTACTTGCCGAACTCCTCGGTGCAAGCAGGCCGGCGATTCGCGAGGAACTGATCCGTATGGAGGCCAATGGGCTCGTGCGGCGCCTGCACGGTGCCGGGACGTTCGCCAACCCTGCCGCACTGCGGATGCAGCTGCGCCTCGACAGCGACACAGATTTTCTGCTCGCCTCGCAGCCGCCGGGTTCGACGTCGCCGTCGAATTGCTCGAGTCGACAATCGTCAGAGTCTCAGAATCAGATGTCGAACGGATGGAGTTCCAGCCCGGTACACGTGCGTTGCGCACCGTGAAACGATGGCGGGCCAACGGCTTGACGGTGGCAGCTGCTGTCGATCATCTGCCGCTCGCCCGCCGGGTCACCGACGAGCAGGCGCTCGAATTCGCCTCACGACCGGTTCGTGAGCTGGCTGGCATCCTCGGACTCGGCAAAGCAGACTGGTCGTGCACGTGGCCGAGCGCTGTCGAACTGGCCGCCGACGTCGCCGAACGCCTCGAATACGACGTCGGGCGGGCAGCACTGTGCATCGAACAGGTCGGTGTCGATCGGCGCAACACCCGCGTCTTCCATGCACTGGAGCATCACCGACCGGGTGTCGTCGAATACGGGCCGATCCGCACTACGTCCAGTTGACGCCGCTCGACGAGAGCGGGGAACGGCTTTCGTGTCACCGAATGTGTGCCGATCTGCGCACATTCGGTGACACGGGCCGTCGTTGCGGCTCGACCTGCAATGACCTCGGAGTCGCCATCACCGGCGAGAGGTAATACATTCGGGTCGATGCCGAGCCGACGCCGACCGAAGTTGCCTCCCGCCCCGCCGCCGACCGACGCCGAGCGCTTCGCCAAGGGGGTGCGCGACTCCGAAGCAGCGGCGCGCAAGGCCGTGCAGGACGAAAAAGATCGCAAGGCAGCCGAGGAGCGCCGCAAGGTCGAAGCGGCCGAGGCCAAGATTCGGTTGGAGCAGACGAAAGTCGCTCACCAGCAGGCCGTCGAGATGGTGAAGACCGCAAAACGCACCGGCAAGGGTGCACCGGAGGCCGACCAGGCATGGCGCGCCGCCAAGGCGAACCTGCTCGAACTCGAAACCGGTGAACGCCCCGCCTGGGCCCCGAAGCCACCCGACCCCGAGATCGATTCCGAGGGCGAGACCGACGAGACCCCGACGGACACGCCGTGACGCAGGCACGAGATGTTGCAGCTACTGCAAGATCTGGTGCCTGCGTGGGCTGAGCGAGGGAGCAAGCGGTTAGACGCGAAATGAACTGAGGGATGGCGACGAGGTTCGGCGATACTCGCTGCCGTGAGCAGCATCGTGGCGTCCGAGTTGGAGTACGCGCCGCCTGGTGCTGATTCGCTGTTCTTCGACGTCAGCTTCGGCGTGGCCCCTGGAGAGCATGCGGCGCTCGTCGGTCCGAATGGCGTCGGCAAGAGCACGATCCTGCGCATCCTCTCCGGCCGCGTCCAGGCCGACGGCGGCGAGTTCGCCGTCGGCGGATCGATGCTGACGATGACCCAGGACGTCGGCATGTCCTCCCCGACGGACACGCTGCGAGAAATGCTGCTCGAGGTCGCACCGCCCGCGCTTCGTGTCGCTGGGCTGGCACTCGTCGGTGCCGAACGGGCACTCGCAGACGGGACCGACGACGGCATGGGGTACGCAACGGCGATCACCGA
>JAYTOR010000202.1:0-3051 GCA_043747685.1 Actinomycetota bacterium | reverse complement strand
TCTTGCGGCGATCGCCAGGTTGCTGTTCGTCGGCGGGGCGGCGTGGGTGGCGTTCGGACCGGAACGGGCTGTCGCACCTGCCTCACAGCTCCCCGCGTTCGCCTTTCCGTTTCTTGCACTCGTGACCTTCGGGTTCTCGCGGGCGACCGGGGCGAAAATGGTCCCCGTCGGTGTGCTCGCCGGCGGCCTGCACGTCTTGGCCGTCGCCGCTTGGCTCGGCGGTCTGCTCCTGCTCTCACGTGTCGCCCTCACAGCACCGGGTGATGCCGATTTGCTACGAGCGGTTCGTGGATTCAGCCGTATCGCAGTGCCGGCACTGCTCGTCGTCGTGGCAACCGGCGCCGTGCAGGTCTTCCGCCTCGTCGGTGGCCCTGCAAAACTGTTCAGCACCGGCTACGGCAGGCTGCTGCTGCTGAAGGTGGTTGTCGTCGCGCTGATGGCCTACGTGGCTACGGCGAACCGGCATGTGGTTCGCCTGCGGCTCGGTCGGGCCGCCGTCCTGAACGACCGGGTCGCCTTTCGCCTTCGGCGGTCGATCGCCGGCGAGGCGACGATCGGCATGGTCGTCCTGGCGTTGAGCGCGCTGATGATGAACCTCGTTCCAGCCGGCTTGTCGGCGTCGGCCTCGACGATCAACGGTGGGTCGACGGCGACCGAGACGCTGAACTTCAAACAGACGGGCCTCGATGCCACCGTTGGCGTCGGACCATCGGTCGCCGGCGTGCAGAACACCATTCGCATCAACGTGCGTACTCCCGGCTCGACGTCATTGATCGACATCCATTTCGACTTCTATCCGGCGAGTGGCGTCGGCGTGCCATTCCGTATCACCCCACCGGTCGGCGATCTCAAGGGCGGGGCGACGTTCCATGTCGATGCAGCGACGTTCACCGACGCCGCCGGCAAGGCAGCCCCCGGCGTCTGGCAGGTCATCGTTGCCGGCCACACCCAGACAGGCAATGTTCCCGATGTGACGAAGACGTTCACCGTCGCAGCCCCATCGTCGAGCGCTGCTACGCCGACGACGACTGCAGGCCCCACCGGTGGCACGACGCCCCTGACCACGCCGTCGAGCTGACGCATTTTCGTCGTGTTCGGGGTCCAGGCCGAGTACAGCTATTCGGGGAAGAGTGATTCCACCGGTAGGACCTCGGCGACGTCGAGTTGTTCGAATGTGCAACTCGCCGGGTCGCGGTCGGGACGCCAGCAGACGAACTGCACACCATGACGGAAGCGGCCGCTCTGCAGTTGCCCGAACGTCACTTCGACGACACGTTCGATACGCAACGGCTCGAACGACAGGTCCTTGTCGACATTCCAGCGGCTGCGTTCGCCACCGCCGACCCAACCCGCCCACGGATGGTTGTCGAGTGCATTCTCGCGAAGTGGTTCGACGATGTCGTTGAGTTCGGTGCGGAAACTGGCCGTGAACGCAGCGGTCACGCCGACCGAATGAAGGTGCCCGTCTGTGTCGTACAGCCCGAGGAGCAACGAGCCGACACCCTTGCCGTCCTTGTGTACGCGGTACCCGGCGACGACGCAGTCCGCGGTTCGTGTGTGCTTGATCTTCGCCATCACGCGCTTGTCCGGAACGTACAGCAGCTCCGATCGTTTGGCGATGACACCATCGAGCCCAGCGCCCTCGAAGCGATTGAACCACTCGTGGGCGACGCCAGGATCGGTCGAGATCGGGGTCACTTTGACCATCGAGCCCACCGTGACTGCGTCCTCCAGCGCGCGGCGGCGTTCAGCGAACGGCGTAAACATGAGGTTGGTGCCGTCGAGGCTCAAGGCGTCGAAGGCGACGAACATCGCCGGCGTCTCCTCTGACAGGCGTTTCACCCGCGAGGCGGCAGGATGGATCCGCTGCTGCAGTGCGTCGAAGTCGAGTCCCTGCCCGGTGGTCGAGGGCAGCACGATCTCGCCGTCGACGACTGCCTGATCGGGGAGCGCGGCGAGCAACGGGGCGATCAACTCCGGAAAATAGCGGTTGAACGGCTTTTCATTGCGGCTCGCCAGTTCGATGTCGTCGCCTGATCGGAAGACGATGCAACGGAAGCCGTCCCATTTCGGCTCGTACCACCAACCTTCGCCTTCGGGAATCTGCGGCGTCAGCTTGGCAAGCATCGGAGAGATCGGCGGGGTGAGCGGAAAGGTGGCCACGCCACAGCTTGCTGCCTGCGAGCCGCTGACGCCAGCAATCGACGGTCAAAGCCTGGCGTGACCGTTGCCGCAGCGACGCGAGGATGGGTTGGAATGCCCCGCCGGACTAGCGTCGTCCCCCGTGACGACTTCCTCCGACGGCCTGATGCACGACAAGCTCGAAGACCTCCACCAACGACGTGAGCAGGCGCTGCACGCCGGCTCACCCCGGTCGATCGAGCGCCAGCACGCCAAAGGCAAGCTGCTCGCCAGGGAGCGCATCGAACTACTGCTCGATCCGGGCTCCTTCGAAGAGCTTGATCAGCTCGCCCGCCATCGGGCCCACGCCGCTGGACTGGAAGAGCGGCCGTACACGGATGGCGTCGTCACCGGTTGGGGGACGATCGACGGTCGTAAGGTGTTCGTCTTCAGCCAGGACTTCACCGTCTTCGGCGGCGCACTCGGCGAGGTCTTCGCCGAGAAGATCCACAAGCTGATGGACCTCGCCCTCAAAGTTGGTGCGCCGGTCATCGGGTTGAACGACGGCGCCGGCGCCCGCATCCAGGAGGGCGTCGTCTCGCTTGCCAGCTATGGCGGCATCTTTCACCGCAACGTACTGTCGTCCGGTGTGGTGCCGCAGATCTCGGTGATCCTCGGGCCATGTGCCGGCGGTGCCGTCTACTCGCCGGCGATGACCGATTTCATCTTCATGGTGCGCGAATCCAGCCACATGTTCATCACCGGCCCTGACGTCGTCAAGACGGTGACCGGAGAGGAAGTCACGCTCGAAGAACTCGGCGGGGCGATGTCACATGCATCCAAGAGCGGTGTCGCAACATTCGTGTCGCCCGACGAGAAGGCCTGCCTCGAAGACGTCCGCTTCCTGTTCAGTTTCCTGCCGTCGAACAA
>JAYTOR010000201.1:0-9335 GCA_043747685.1 Actinomycetota bacterium | reverse complement strand
AAGCTCTCACGGTCCTCGAGGTGATGGACGAGACCCGCGAACGGCTCGACCAAATCGAACAACGGATCGGTGTGAGGACGCAGGGCAAACGGCCACTGTTGGAAGTAGGCGATCCACGAGCCCGACGGGGCGGACGGCGCGAGATAGCGGGTGAAGACGACGCGCTGTCCGAAGTGCTCCACCAGTTCGACGATGCGCGGGACGATCTCGTCGAAGCCGGCAGCGCACCACGGGCTCGACGCGTCGCCGAAAATCGTCTGCATGTCGATCACCACGAGCCATGGCGACGGCGACGGCGACGGATCCTCGGGAACAGAAGTCATCGGATGGAACCGCAGATCGGGGCGACTTGCGGCGGCCGTTGGCTGAACTCGGTACGGATGGACATCGGTCGGCCGAGACCGTCAGCGGAGGCCATCGGCGCCGACGACCTCGTCCATTGTGAAGCCGCCGATGCGGTGATGTGGCCGGCCGCCGGTCGTCATCACGAGCGTGTAGACCACCTCGTCCGGCCGTGGCGCATCCGGCACCACGACCGGAATGACGTCGTAATGCGAGCGCAGGTAACTGGCATGGAGGTAGACCATCGGGATGTCGATCTGGCTGCCGAGGTTGCCGACCTTCGTCGTCGAGGGGACCATCGCCTTGGGCTGTTGACCCGTGGCGTCGGCAAGGGCGACGCGAAGGCCGGCTCCGCCAGGACCGTGCCACACGGCAGTCATCTCCAGCTCGCCGTTGACACCGACGATGGCACCCTTTCCGTAGCCCTCGATACGCCGTCCCTCGCCACCGCCGATCAGCGTGTCGCGCAGTTCGGAGGCGAGGATCACGCCAAGGCCTGTCAGCGAATCCATCCACTCAGTCAGATCGGGCTGATGTGTGCCGGCGTAGGGGTTGGCGACGACAGCGCTGATCGCGCCCCGCTTGGCGGCGATCTCCAGCGGCGGGCCACCGTCGTGCAGCACGAGTTCGGTGACGAGATGGATCTTGCGGACGACAGGCTCAACCATTCCCCCAGTATCGCCCCTCCCAAAGGAAACTGAGTCCACTGGTGCACCGCCGGCGGTGCAAAACGGTCCACAGAATCCCCGTCGATCCCGAATAGCTGGCGCACCAGGTGCTGCGTGCCACGATGGACGCCCATGACCGAAGCAAAATTCTCCGTCACCGTCGTCGATC
The DNA here is from genome assembly GCA_043747685.1 of Actinomycetota bacterium. Taxonomy (GTDB): domain Bacteria; phylum Actinomycetota; class Acidimicrobiia; order Acidimicrobiales; family Ilumatobacteraceae; genus JANXUF01. The sequence goes on along the minus strand of JAYTOR010000201.1, from coordinate 8,156 downwards.
ATCCGCTCGTTGCCGAGCGCCTCGCCAAGCTTCGCGACAAAGCGACGCCGAGTTTCGGATTCCGGCAGGCGCTCGCCGAACTCGGAGAGATGCTCGTCTACGAGGCAACCCGTTCGCTGCCGACCGTCGACACGACGGTCGAGACGCCGCTGGCAACCGCACCGGCGCGGGCACTCGCCGGCCAGCCGGTCCTCGTGCCGGTGCTACGTGCCGGCCTCGGCCTGTTGGACGGAGCATTGCGGCTGCTTCCGGATGCAGACGCCGGCTTCATCGGCTTGGCCCGCGACGAGCAGTCGTTCGCCCCGATCCCGTACGTCTCCAAGCTGCCCGAAATTATGAGCAACCGGCCGATCATCGTCCTCGACCCGATGCTGGCGACCGGCGGTTCGCTCGAGTACACGGTCCGAATGTTGATCGAGCGAGGGGCCACGCCGCCGATCATCGCCGTCTGCGTGCTCGCCGCTCCGGAGGGCATCGAGCACATGCGCGCCACTGGCCTCGACATGCACATCGTCACCGCCTCCATCGATTCGCATCTCAACGAGAAGGCCTTCATCGTCCCGGGCCTCGGCGATGCCGGCGACCGCCAGTTCGGCCCCGCAACCACCGCAAAATAGAAACTGAGTCCACTGGTGCACCGCCGGCGGTGCAAATCGGTCCTCAAAACTTGAGTCGAGCGAAGTAGGCGTTGCGAACCGTGCGGGCGCAGACCTCCTCATTGCGGAGCTGGACCTCGTCGAAACGCATCGTCTGCCACCCCACCTCCGCACACCAGGCATCTCGGTCGTTGTCGGCCCGCGCTCTTGCGTCGCCTCCGTGCCACCAGCTGTGCCCAGGTTCGAGTCCGAGCTTGGCATCGGGGTACGCGAGGTCGTAGTGAATCTCGATGCCGTTGAGCAGCAGGATCGGAAACTGGCGTGCCGGGATCGGCAAGCCCGCTCGCTCGAGCGCAGTCGAGAAGCTTGTCTCCAGCCCGCTCATCATCGGAGATGGCTGATCCGCGATCCGCTCCAGCCATTCCTCCAGCCGGGCGACGCCCGTTCGACCTCGGCGTCTCGCTGCCTGCAGAAAGTCACGGGCATACGTCGGGGCAACCAGCCCTTTGTGCCACATGTCTTCCGCGGCGTCGAAGAAGCGGGACCCGGGAAGTACGGCGGCCAACTCGAAGAGCAGCCGAAGCGGCGCGAGGACTCGAAGTCCGTCGGGACTGATCGCGATATCCCCCTCGTCCAACCAACTCGTGCGATGTACCCGGATCCAGTCCGCGGCACGGGGCTTTCGTACTTCGGAGACGATGACATGGACCAACGGGTGCTTCATCCGACGAAGGCCGTACACCGAACCGCCCGTCTGTGTTGTCAGCGCAACGTCTTCACCGATGTAGAGGAGCGCTGCCATCCGGCGACTGTTCTCCGATGTGGGTACGCCGCCGAGTTGTACCACGCCGGGCAGACACGGCGTCAAGATCTGTCGAACCTTGAGGTGGTCGACAGCTCGTCGGCCGAGTCCGAGCGCGTTCAGTTGTGATGTGGAGGCGACCCAGTGCTGACGGCCCAGCAGTGCAAGATGATCCGAGGACAACGGCATACGAGAGATGTGTGCCCGAGCATGATGAAATCGGCAATCCCGGACTTCTCCGGACTGATTTGCACCGCCGGCGGTGCACCAGTGGACTCAGTTTCTTGCGTGGGGCGTGCTCGAGGATTCTGTGGACCGATTTGCACCGCCGGCGGTGCACCAGTGGACTCAGTTTGCTAGGAGGGCGGAGAGGGCGTCGAGGAGCGGGGCGGGGTTAGGCCGTTCGCCGGCGGTGCCGCCAGGGGTGCCGATGACTTCGGCGTAGAGCTTCACCTTCGGCTCGGTACCGCTCGGGCGGATCTGCACCCTGGCGCTGTCGCCCAACTGGAACCGCAACAGCCCGGCTTCTTCGAACCATTGCACCTGGGTGACTCGCGAATCGCCGATCACCGTCGGAGGATCGGCGCGCAACGAGGCGACCAGCGCGGCACCGTCGGCAGGGGCCATCCGCAACGAACGCTCCCCCATCACATGCATTCCGTACTTCGCCGCGAAACCATCGAGGCGCGACTGCAGCGTCTCGCCGGCTGCTTTGGCCTCTGCGGCGATCCTGGCGAACATCACGGCGGCAGAGATGCCGTCCTTGTCGAGCGGCTGCGGCGCGACGAGATAGCCGAGGGCCTGCTCGTACCCGAGGACGAAGTGCTCGTCGGGATGATCGAGGATCGTGCGGGCGATCCACTTGAACCCGGTGAAGGTCTCGGCGCAGTGCACGCCGTGCTCTTCCGCCATCTGACCGAGCAGCGTCGACGACACCACGGTCGTGATCACGAGCCGATCGTCACCGGACGTCGTGCGCAGGATGTAGTCGGCGAACAGCCAGCCGATCTCGTCGCCGCCGAGCCGCCTCCAGCCACCTTCGGGTGTTGGGATCGCGGCTGCGAAACGGTCGGCGTCCGGATCATTGGCAATGGCGATATCGGCGTCGATGTCAGCGGCGAGAGCGAGCAGCAGGTCCATCGCCCCTGGCTCCTCGGGGTTCGGGAATGAGACGGTCGGGAACGTGCCATCCGGGACGAATTGCTCGGCGACGACGACCGGGGACGTAATGCCTGCATGTGCGAAGGCGGCGTGGAGCGTCGCTCCGCCGACACCGTGCAGCGGTGTGTAGGCGATCGTCAGATCGACCGAAGGTGATGTCGGGATTGTCGAGAGGTACGTGCCCACGATCGAATCGTCGAGTCGTTCGATCAGCGGGTCGTCAAGCTCGGAAACAGGAACGTCGGCAGGCGCGCGGTCGATCCAGTCGGAGATCAGCGAGTCGTGAGGCGGCACGATCTGCGCGCCGTCTCCAAGATAGACCTTGTATCCGTTGTCCGCAGGAGGGTTGTGCGAGGCGGTCACCATCACGCCGGCACCTGCCGCCAACTCGGTAGTTGCAAATGCAAGTATCGGTGTCGGTAGCAGTGCCGGCAGCAGAAGTGCACGAACCCCCAATGACGCCGCCACAGCCGCTGTGTCGAATGCGAAGACGTCGCTGTTCTTGCGAGCGTCGTACCCGATGACGACCCCGGCAGCGGCAACATCGGGGACGGTGTCGAGCAGATAGCTCAACAGCCCCCACGCTGCCCGCCTGACGATGACGCGGTTCATACGGTTCGGGCCTGCGCCGATCGCCCCGCGCAGGCCGGCAGTGCCGAACTGCAACCGCTCCGAGAAGCGATCCTGCAAACCGGCCACATCGCCGGTAGCGACGAGGCCACCCAGTTCTTCGCGGGTGTCCGGGTCGGGATCGACACGTTGCCATTCCTCGACACGTTCCAGCAGATCGGCCGGGATAGCAGTCGTCATCATTCCTCCGTTGGAAGCAGGCTGTTCAGTTCGTCGAGTGGGCGGGGGCCGACATGGTTGATGACCTCCGCTGCGGCGATCGATCCGAGCCGTCCGCATTGTGAAAGCGTCAGGCCGTGGGTGATGCCATACAGAAATCCGGACGCGTAGAGATCACCTGCGCCGGTAGTATCGAGCACCCGAATCGCCCGTTCGGCGGCGATCGGAATCACTGCGTCCGCCGTGACGACCACCGAACCGGCAGCGCCTCGTGTGATTGCCGCGAGGGTGTCGTGGGCGCGCAACGCCTCGACGGCGTCGTCGAACGAGGACACTTCGTAGAGCGACAGTAACTCGTCCTCGTTCCCGAACAGGATGTCCACTTCGTCGGAGACGAGCGACGTGAAGTCGGGCCGATGGCGATGCACGCAGAATGAGTCGGACAGTGTGAGCGAAACGAGCCGATCGTTGGCATGGGCGATCGAAGCGGCCTTGCGGAAGGCCTCTTTCGCCTCAGGGCGGTCGAATAGGTAGCCCTCCATGTACAACACCTTGCCGTTGGCGACGATCTGCTCGTCGATGTCGCTCGGGCTGAGCAACGAAGAGACACCGAGGTAGGTGTTCATCGTGCGCTGCGCGTCCGGCGTGACGACGATGATGCAGCGCCCCGTGGGAATGTCGTCCTGCGGTCGCGGGCCGACGAAGTGAACTCCGACGGCGAGCATGTCGTGACCGAAGGTCACGCCGAGATCGTCACCGTCGACCTTGCCGATATAGGCAGCGGTGCCACCGAAGGAAGCGACGCCGCACATCGTGTTAGCCGCTGACCCGCCACTCATCTCGACAGCGGAACCGAGCGCGCGATACAGCTCGACAGCCCGCTCGGTCTCGATGAGCGTCATCGATCCCTTGACGAGCCCGTGCTCACCGATGAAGGCGTCATCGGCGTGGGCGATGACGTCGACAAGGGCGTTGCCGATTCCCACGACGTCGTACTGCACGGCGTCATAACCTAGCGGTTTACGCCAGGTCTTTTCCCGTTACCATCCGACTCGTGACCCCCCAAGTCGATCCCTTCCGTCTGCCCCGTACCGTTCTGCCCCGGCGCTACGACCTGCAACTCGAACCAGACCTCGATGCTGCGAGCTTCACGGGCACGATCACGATTACCGTCGACGTCGTCGAATCGACGAGCACGATGATGTTGAACGCCGACGAGCTGGAGATCCACACGGTCAGTGTCGACGGACTCGATCAACCGTTCGTGCTCGACGAAGCGACCGAGCGGCTCGTCGTGTCGCTCTCGGCGCCGCTGTCCGTCGGGACGTCGAGCGTGACGATCAACTTCACGGGGACGCTCAACGACAAGCTGCGCGGCTTCTACCGCTCGACGTTCAACGATGACAACGGTAAACAGCGCGTCATCGCCACGACGCAGATGCAGGCGACCGATGCCAGACGGGCGTTTCCGTGCTGGGACGAGCCCGATTTCAAGGCGGTCTTCGGCATCACCCTCTCCCACGAGGACGGTCTGCTCGCCGTTTCGAATGGGGCGGAGTCATCTCGGACCCGGCGAGACGACGGCAAATGGGTTGTTCAGTTCAACGACACGATGGTGATGTCGACGTACCTCGTGGCGTTCGTCGTCGGGCCGCTCGAAGCATCCGACCCGGTCGATGTCAACGGCACGCCGATGCGCCTAATCCACGTTCCCGGCAAAGGCCATCTCACTGGCTTCGGCCTCGAGGTCGGCGCCTTCGTACTCGGCTGGTTCGAGGAGTACTACGGGATCAGATACCCAGCGGAAAAAGTCGATCTGCTGGCGCTTCCCGACTTCGCCGCCGGGGCGATGGAGAACCTCGGCTGCATCACATTCCGCGAAAACCTGCTGCTACTCGATCCGGCGACATCGACGCAGGGCGAGCAGCAGAACGTCGCCGACGTCGTCAGTCACGAACTTGCCCACATGTGGTTCGGTGATCTCGTGACGATGCGCTGGTGGAACGGAATCTGGTTGAACGAGGCGTTCGCGACGTTCATGGAAGTCGAGGCGTGCGACGTATTCCGTCCGAGTTGGAAGCGTTGGGAGTTTTTCTCGATGGAGCGCAGCGCAGCGTTCGACGTCGATTCACTCGACTCCACCCGCTCGGTCGAGTTCGAGGTGCGGTCTCCTGAGGAGTCAGAGGGGATGTTCGACATCCTGACCTATCAGAAGGGCGGCGCGCTGCTGAGGATGTTGCAGCAGTACCTCGGTGCCGAGCGCTTCCGTGACGGCGTCCGTCTGTATCTGAACAAGCATTCCTACGCCAATACCGACACGAGCGACCTGTGGGATGCCATCGAGGAATCCTCCGGAGAGCCGATCCGCACGATGATGGACAGCTGGATCTGGCAGCCCGGCTATCCGCTGATCTCCGCCTCCGTCGTTGGGACGAAACTCGTAATCCGCCAGGAACGTTTTGCCTTCGCCGGCGATGAAGCTGCTCGTTCCGAGGCATCGATCCTCGCTCCAATATGGCTCGTTCCGGTCCATCTGCGGCTGACGTCAGCCGCCGGCGCGGTCATGTCGCACAAGGTGCTGCTGGACTCCGACGAGACCACGGTCGAACTCGGGGCTGCTGACACCACCGTCGTCGTCAACGCCGGCGGTCACGGCTTCTATCGGACGAACTACGACGGCCCGCTGAGGTCGCGGCTCGTCGGCGAAGCACTCCGCGCACTCGCCCCGATCGAGCGCTACAACCTCGTCGACGACGCATGGGCCGCCGTTGTCGCCGGGCGCCTGACCGCATCCGAATTCCTCGGTTTTGCCGAGGGCTTCGCCGATGAGGACGACCTTTACGTCTGGCAGGCAATCGCCGTCGGGCTGCGCGGAGTCGGGCGTCTGCTCGACGACGACAGCCGTCCGGCGTTCCAGGCGCGGATCGTGGCACTCGCCCAACCCGGCCTCGATCGACTGGGTTGGGAGCCGACCGATATCGAGGACAAACTGGCCAGCAAACTGCGGGGCCTGCTGGTCAGCGTGGTCGCAGTGCTCGGTAACAACAAGGCTGCCCAGGCGCGTTCGCGAGCGTTGTTCGAACAGGCGTTCATCGATCCGACATCCGTGAACCCGGAGCTCGTGTCGGCAACGACGATGGTCGTCGCTTCGACGGGCGACGCCCGCGACTTCGACCGCTTCGTCGATCGTTTCCGCAACGGTGCGACACCGCAGGAACAGCTGCGCTACCTGATGGCGCTCGGCGAATTCGACGACGCCGAACTGATCCAACGTGCCTGCGAGTTCGCGCTCTCAGCTGAGGTCAAGACGCAGAACGCCCCATTCCTGCTGAACCGCGCGATCGCCAACCGCACCCACGGAGCGCTGGCGTGGAGGTTCGTGCGCGAGCACTGGACGCAGATGAACAACGAATTCCCGTCGAACACCATCGTACGAATGGTCGATCCGGTCAAGCTGCTGAACGGCCCGACAGACGTCGCCGACGTCGGTGCCTTCTTCAGCGAGCACCCGATCCCGCAAGGTGCCAGGACGCTGAGTCAAATCCTCGAACGCCAACGAGTCAACGCTGCACTGCGGGCACGCAACAGCGATGAACTGGCGGAAGCGCTGCGATCGTGAAGCGGCCAATCGAGGTCTTCTCGGTCGGCATCGACTTCATCCAGGTGGTGTTCCGACGTCGTGGCGATCACCTGCTCAGACTCGGTGAGCAGACAATCCCGGTCTCCGGACCGCTTGCCGTTGCGACGTTCACGGATCTCTCGCCTGCGACGAACTATTCGATCAGTGTCGGCGGTCGACTCAGCGCAACGGCGCGAACGTTGGTACGACCGCCAGGTGAGCTACTGGCCCGCGTCGCCACGGTCTCGGACACCCACATTGGCGAGATCGGATTCCTCCATTGGCCGAGGCTCTGGTCGCAGCCGAACCGAATTCGTTTCGATGACGCCCATCCCGTTTGGGCGCTGCGCGCTGCTGCCGACGAAATTCGCGCATGGTCACCGGACGCCGTCGCCGTCAAAGGGGACGTCTCGCACCGTGACTCGGCAGCAGAGTTTCGCCTGGCGATCTCCATCCTGCAGACGATCGGAGCGCCGTTGCTCGCCGGACAGGGCAATCACGACGGTGGCAACCATCGCGGCTGCGACGCCGTGGCGGTGGCGGCCGAACTCGGCATGCAGTTCGACCAGGGCGTCGTGCGCCACGATGTTCGAGGCGCCGCAGTGCTGATGGTCGAATCAACCATCGCCGGGAGGAGCAGCGGATCGATTGCATCCCACACGACGAAGGCGCGGGCGGCGATCGATCCGGCGATTCCGACCCTCGTCTTCATGCATCATCAGCTCATGCGCTGGCCGTTTGCCACCTACTTTCCGGTTGGCGTACCCAAACCCGAAGCCGACGAATTCCTTCGTCAGATCGGAGCGGTCAGCAAACGGATCCTCGTCTCCTCCGGCCATTCGCACCGCAACCGGTCACGCCGCTTCGAAGGCATCCCGGTCACCGAAGTCGGCTCGACGAAGGACTTTCCCGGCGTTTGGGCAGGCTACGAGGTCTATGAAGGAGGGGTCGTGCAATCGCTCCGCCGTATCGCTGATCCGCGTGTTCTGACGTGGACGGAATCGACGAGGAAGTCGATGGCCAGAGCCTGGGGTTTCTGGTCGCCTGGACGACTCAAGGACCGGTGCTTCACGCATCCCTGGTAGCGGTCGGGCAGCCGGACCACCTATGCCGGACTGAGCTGGACGTCGGTCGCCTTGACCGTCGCCCACACCTGGGAACCGACGTGCACGTCGAGCGCATCGATCGC
>JAYTOR010000200.1:0-21329 GCA_043747685.1 Actinomycetota bacterium | reverse complement strand
TAGGAGAACTGCCGGCATGCCTGGATCACGAACGCCATCCGCCCCAGCTTGACCTGGGTCAGTTCGTAGTCAGCGATATTGGTGCCGAAGACCCTGCGGTTGTTGGCGTAGTCGAGTGCGGCTTCGTACGCAGCCTGCATCACGCCGACAGCACGGGCAGCGGTCTGCAGACGGCCGTTCTCGAAACCTTCCATCTGGTAGTAGAAGCCTTTGCCGAGGCCGTCCGCCTCGCCGATGATGTTGCCGGCGGGCACCCACCAGTTGTCGAGGGCGATCTCGTAGGAATGCATCCCGCGGTAGCCGATGGTGTCGATCGGACGGCCTTCCATCTTGCCGACAGAGCCGTCTGCCTGGGTGATGTCCTGGGTGAACTCGAAACCGTGACCCTCGCCGCGAGGCTTCGGGACGATGAACAGGCTCAGGCCCCGATGCGTCTTGGAGCGGTCGGGGTCGGTGCGGGCGAGCAACAGCAGCACGTCGGCGCGGGCACCGAACGTGCACCATGTCTTGACGCCGTTGATGACGTAGCCGGCGGCGTCGTCTGGACCGGCCTTCGGCGTCGCCGTGACCTTCAAACCGGCGACATCGGAACCGAAGTCCGGCTCGGTGACGGCAACGGCTGCCATGACTTCGGCGGTCGCCAACTTCGGCAGCCAGTACTGCTTCTGCTCCTCGGTGCCACCCTTGACGAGCGCACGCGTCATGATCTCCGGCCTCGTGATCAGCGACCCGCCGATCCCCAAGGAGGCTCGCGACAATTCCTCGGTGGCGATGACCATGCCGATGTACTCGCCGTCGCCGCCCTCCGAATAGCCGCCGTATTCGGCAGGGACGCTCAGCCCGAAAGCTCCGATTTCGGCGAGTCCGCTGATGATCGCCTCCGGTACGTCGCTGTTGGTGCGATGGACATGTTCGGCGACCGGCTTGATCTCCTTTTCGGCGAACGAGCGGAAGACGTCCTGAACCATTTCGAACTCGCCGTCGAGGTGCCGGCCGCCCGCACTCGCGGAGAGTGAAGCGACAAAGGACGGATCGCGGTATGTCGACAGGAAAGCGTGGGCATCGCGCAACGGTGCGACATCGAGGCCCCACAAATGCTCCCGTCCGGCGATGCGCGTGATCAGATCGTGGATCGCGTCGGCGGCGAAGGCACAGGTGATATTCGCCTCGATCTCACCCTTTGCGCCGTAGTCGAGCAGCGCGCCGGCAGTCGCAACAGCAGATGCTGCGTGGGCGAGGTCGTAGGCCAACGTCTGATTGGCGTCCACACCCCCACGCGCCTTGAGTGTGGCAATGCCGGTGTTGACGACCGACCGGGCCAACTGGATGACCTCGGCCGCAGCCTTCAGGTCAGCGGTTGACACAGAGGGTTTCGTCGCGTCGATCGTGGTCATCCCTGAATGTTACCGAGCAGTAGTCGGCAGTCCTGAATCGGGTCGGTGTGGCAGTCTGGCGGGCATGCCCGTTCGCCTGTGCGTCTATCTTGGTTCCAATTTCGGTGCGTCGCCTGCCTACGCCGCCGCCGCCCGAGAACTCGGTGCGGCACTGGCGGCCAAGGATGTCGTGCTCGTCTATGGCGGCGGAAACGTCGGGCTGATGGGCGCGCTTGCCGATTCCGTGCTTGGCGCCGGCGGTGAGGTCATCGGTGTGATCCCACAGCATCTCGTCGACTCCGAAGTCAGCCACTGCGGCGTCACGTCGTTGGAAGTGACGTCATCGATGCACGACCGCAAGGCGCGCATGGCAGATCTCGCAGACGGCTTCATCGTGCTACCTGGCGGCTTCGGCACGCTCGAGGAGGTTGCCGAGATCCTCACGTGGACCCAACTCGGGCTGATCGCCAAACCGGTCGTGTTCCTCGACGTCGAAGGGTTCTGGACACCGCTGCTCACCGCACTGGATGCGATGGTAGGCGGGGGTTTCGTGCGCGCCGATCATCGCCGGTTGGCGCAACGGGCAACGTCTGCAGCCGAGGCGATCGCCCTGGCGCTGACGCCGATGCCAACCATCGCCCACAAATGGCTCGACCGAAACTGAGTCCACTGGTGCACCGCCGGGGGTGCAAAACGGTCCACAGAAATCCGCCTCCGGAAACTGAGTCCACTGGTGCACCGCCGGGGGTGCAAAACGGTCCACAGAACCCCGTCGTCTACATCCCGAGGGCGTCGGCGATGATCAGTCCCATCGCCGCTGCGGCGTCAACGGCCTCGGCCCTGGTGACCGTCGCCATTGAACCGCAGCGGCATGCCAACGCCAGCTCGACACCGTGTCGCTGCTCGCCGTCGAGTCGGTCGAGCAGCCGTTCGCCTGCGGCCGACTTCGAGACGATCTCGCCGCTTTCGAGCGTGATGTGGATGCGGGCGACGCCGAGTATCGACCACTCGATGACTTCCGCCGGCAGCGTTGCCTCCGCAGAGGTCATCTCGCCGATCGCGCCGACGAGTTCGCGACGGACGTCACTCCAGTAACCGGTGAGGTTGCCGAGGAGGAACTCGCGCAGATCGCTGTCGTTGTCGTAGATCCCGATGGTCGCCGGATCCGGCCCCCTGGCGGTGATTGCGTAACGACGAACCGAGCGCCATGTCACTGGATTCAACTGGAAGCAGTCACCATCGACATGCCAGACGCCGTCGAGGGTCCACGGCCGTGAGACCGCCATCGACGGGACCACCAGGTCGCCCCAGCTGACGTACGGCCCGTCGAGACGCAGCGGCAGGATCTGCTCGGCGGTCATCGCCATTGCCGTCGCCAGTTGGCCGGTGACCTCGCTGTCTGGCGGTTCGGCAAGGACGGCGACGACATCGATATCGCTGCGGCCGGTCTGCCAGTCCCCGAGGGCCAGCGAGCCAGTGACGTACAGCCCTTCGATCGCCCCCGGCGCCTCGCGATCGTGAATGTCGAGGAAGGTCATCAGCGCAGCGCTGGGATCGAGTTCGGCGCTCATCCCGGTGAGGGTACCGAACTTCTGTGGACCGTTTTGCACCGCCGGCGGTGCACCAGTGGACTCAGTTCCGGAGGCGGGACTTCTTGGGGCCGCGGACGAGGTGGCCGGGGAGCACGCCGGTGTGCTCACCATCGGCGAATGTCTCGACGCCGGCTTTGAACGTGTGCCGATAGCCACTCGCCGTCTGCATCAGGCGGCGACCGCCGGCCGGGAGGTCGCGGACGATGCTCGGGGGGTGGGCGGCGAGCGCACTCATGTCGATGACGTTGATGTCGGCGAGTTTGCCAGGGGCGATCACGCCGCGGTCGAACCAGCCGACGTGCTGTGCGGTTCGTTGCGTGAAGTGGTGGACCATCAACTCGATCGGGAGACGCCCGGAAGCGGCGCGATCGCGGGTCCAGAGGGCCAATCCGGTCGTCGGGAAACTGGCGTCGCAGATACCGCCGCAGTGCGCTCCGGCGTCCGACAGGCCGATCAACGAGTTCGGCGACAGCAGCATCTGGCGGACGTCGTCGAGGTTGCCGGCGGCGTAGTTGAAAAGCGGCATGTACAGCAACTGGTTCCCGTCGAGTTGCACCAGGTAGTCGAGCACGACGTCGACGGGATTGCGGTGCTGGGCAGCTGCAATTGCGGCGATCGATGTGCCGGCGGGCGGTTCGTAGTCGACGGGATCGGTCATCGGGAACAGCTTGTGGAATCCGGAGACGAGTTCGGACAGCATGCCGGTTGCCTTCAGCGCGCCGTGCTCGTCGATGATCGACTGACGCCGCAGCGGGTCGTTCAACGCCGCAACGAGCGCCGGCAGCGGCAGCTTGGCAACGGCGGCGTAGCTTTTGCACAGCACCAGCGGGTTCATCGTCGCCGTCAGACCCTGCAGCACGCCGATCGGGCGCGGGGCGATCTGCGTCTTCATCGAGAGGCCTGCTGCGACGCAACCGTCGACCCATGCGGACATCGCCCGCCAGCGATCGGGGAGTGGCTCCGGCTGCTGCACCGTCATACTCAACGGCCTTCGCGTCGCCTGGGCCAACGAACGCATCAGCGCCATCTCTTCAGCGACGTAGTCGGTATCGGCCGACTGGTAGGCGTCGGAGATCAACTGGATCACACCGTGCCCGACCTCCGCCATCGCCCCGGCGAGTGCCGTCAATTCATCGATCGACGAAAAGCGCGTTCCCAACGGGGCACCGGCACGCGTGCGGTGGATGTAGGTCCGACTGGTGGTGAAACCGAGAGCACCTGCGTCCATACCGGCACGTACGTGGCGCGCCATCGTCGCCAGTTCGTCGGCGTCCGGAAGTTCGAGCGGATCGGCACCGCGTTCACCCATCACATAGGCACGGAGCGGAGCGTGGGTCACCTGAGCGCCGACGTCGACGGCGAAATCTCGTCGCCCGAGAGCGTCGAGATACTGCGGGAAACTCTCCCAGTCCCACGTCAGACCTTCCGCCAGCGCCGTTCCGGGAATGTCCTCGACCCCTTCCAGCAGGCTGATCAGCCAGTCGTGCTGGTCAGCAGTCGGATGTGCCGGAGCGAAACCGACACCGCAGTTGCCGATCACCACCGACGTGACTCCGTGGATGCTCGACGGCGCCAGTACGGAATCCCAGGTTGCCTGCCCGTCGAAGTGCGTGTGGATGTCGACGAAGCCCGGCGTGACGATCAACCCGTCGGCGTCGATCTCGCGTCGGCCGGTCCCCGAGACCGTCGGTTCGACTTCGATGATGACACCGTCGCGGACGGCGACGTCAGCATGACGTCCTGCTGCTCTTGTGCCGTCGATCACGGTGGCGTTACGTACGACGAGGTCGAATTCGCTCATCTGCCCATTGTTGCCGGTCGCCCATTGCCATCCGTTGGCGGAGCCCTCCGACGATCAGGGTTCGTGATGCGAGCGGATGCTGGCCTGCGCCGAACGGAGCACCGCGGCGATGTCGATCGAGTCTGCCACCAGTGGTCCGAGGTGCAGCGGTCGTGCGGCGATCAACTGGGTGATCGCCGTGAGGTCGACGGCAGGAAGACCGATTCCGTCGAACGCCCGCCAGGCGTCGGAGTCGAACGGATTGACGGGCCGATCGGCGGTGGGCACCGAATGGAGGTGACGCACGCCGCTGGCGCGTGATCCGATCGTCGCGCGCTGCGCGCTGCTTGCGATGTCGCAGCGCCATTCGACGAGCAACATCGGGCTGATGGCGATTTCGTTGGCCAATGCCAGCAACGTGGCGACGACGTGCTTACACGGGTCTTCCCAATCGGGACAGGTGCAGGTCGAGACCAATTCGCCGGCGTGAGGGATCAGACTCTTGACGTGGTCACGTTCCGGGGTCGTCATCAGCCCGGGCGGCCGCGGCATGATGTCGACGCTGATCGTTGACGTGTACGGCTCGGCCCGGCTGCCGAGCACCGACCCGATCAGCGTGCCCTTGCGGATTTCCAGGCGGGTCACCGATCCGTTGGTGACATACGCCTTGCCGCGCCGGAATCGTTGCGTATCGGCCATCCCGGCGACGGTGACGGACAGCATCGTGCCGGCGAGGCGACCGACAGGATCACCGTCTTCACGATGGCGCAGCTGCGGGGTGATGACGGTGGTCATACCGGGCGCACGGTCCGTTGATCGAGGACGACGAGGTCGCGCAGATCGTCCGTCGACAGCTCGCTGAGCCATGTCTCTCCGGTGGTGCCGATGACGGCGTCGGCGAGCGCACGCTTGTCGTTGATCAGTCCGTCGACACGTTCTTCGATCGTGCCCTGGCAGACCAGCTTGTGGACGAAGACCGACCGCTGCTGGCCGATGCGCCAGGCGCGGTCGGTCGCCTGATCTTCCACCGCCGGGTTCCACCAACGATCGTAGTGCACGACGCGTGACGCTGCGGTGAGATTGAGCCCGGTGCCACCGGCCTTCAACGAGACGATCAGCAACGGCGACGGTGCATCGCCCGATTGGAACGCCTGCACCATCTTCTGCCGCCCGGTCTTCGAAACGCCACCGTGCAGGAACGGGACCTGTTCACCGAAGCGGTGGCCGAGGTGTTCCTGGAGCAGGAGGCCCATCTGGCGGAACTGGGTGAAGATCAACGCTTGTTCACCGGCGTCGTGCAGGTCGGCGAGCAACTCGTCGAGCCGTGCGAGTTTGCCGGAGCGCCCGCTGAGGCGTGAACCGTCGCCGAGGGCGTGCGCTGGATGGTTGCATATCTGCTTGAGGCGCGTGATCGCCGCCAGTACGAGGCCGCGCCGACGCATGCCGGTCTCCTGTTCGGCGTCGCGAAGCAGTTGATCGACGACGCCCTGGTACATGCTCGCCTGTTCCCTGGTCAGTGTCGCCCAGGCGACCTGCTCGACCTTGTCAGGCAGGTCGGGCACGAGCGAGCGGTCCGCCTTCGTCCTGCGCAGGAGGAATGGCGACGTCATCTGCCGGAGTGCGGCAGCGGCGACGAGATCGTGGTCGCGTTCGATCGGTGCGCCGTATTGTTTGCGAAACTGCGTCTGGTTGCCGAGCAGTCCGGGAGTCACGACGGACATAATCGACCACAGTTCGCTGAGGCGATTCTCGACGGGGGTGCCGGTCAGCGCGAGGTGCTGTTCGGCCGGCAGCCGGCGAATCGCCTTGGCCATCGCCGTCTCCGGGTTCTTGATCGCCTGCGCCTCGTCGAGCACGACGGTCGACCAACGGACCTGTTCGAGCACATCGATGTCTCTGGTGGCGATGTGATAGGTCGTGAGGACGATGTCGTTGGCGGCGACGGCATGGGTGAACATCTCGGCATCCGAGCGGGTCGAGCCGTGATGGACCATCACCCGCATCAGCGGCGTGAAGCGGGCAGCCTCCGATTCCCAGTTGTGGACGACCGACAACGGACAGATCACCAGATGCGGTCCGTCGAGTCCGGCGAGGTGGGCAAGCGTCGTCGGCGTTTTACCGAGTCCCATGTCGTCGGCGAGGCAACCGCCGAGTCCGACATTGCGCAGGAACTGGAGCCAGCCGAGACCGCGGAGCTGATAGGGCCGCAGGCTGGCCGTGAAGCCAGGCGGTGGAACACCATCGTGCAGCGTCGCGTCCGGCAAGCCACCGAGCAGTTCTCCGAGCCAGCCATCGGCGTGGATGACCGATTCGCTCGCTGAGCGATCGACATCGAACATTGCATCGACGGCCGCGGCAGTTTCGGCGACATCCAATTCGCTCGCCAACCTGACGAGTTCCAGTGTCGACATCTCGCCGTGCTTTTGGCGATGTTCCGCAAGGTTGGCGAGCGCACGCCTCGCCTCCGCCCGATCGATCTGGATCCAGCGCCCGCCGATCTCGATCAGGTTGGCCCCGGATTCTGCGGCTCGCTGCAGACTGCTCTCGTCGATCGGGGTGTCGTCGACGACCATCTGCCAGCTGACGATCGCCTTGGCGTTGAACTTGCCGGAGCCTGCACCCTGCGGCTGGGCGACGCCCTTCGCACTCGGCCTGCGGCGCGCCAGGCTGTCAGGCGCGATGACTTCGATACCGAGGTCTGTCAGCGTGTCAAGTGCCTCGAGCGTCGCCGCCGCAGCGTCCAGATCGATACCGCGATCGGGGTCCTCGAGCCAATCCGTGAGCCAGGCTGCGGTGCGGCGCAGGTTGGCGATCGCCAGATCGAGGCACGTCGTCAGTACACGGATATGGCGATCGTCTGCAACAAGTTCGTAGGCCAGCGGTGTCAGCAGCTCGGCATCGGCGCGGGCGCACCACCGCTGACGGTTGTCGGTGTCGAACACTTCGAGCCTCAGCGGCCAGGTGCCGTCCGGCTGCTCCGGCAATGCAAGGCGGAGTCGGGCGCGAAGGATCGGCTCTCCGCTCGCCCGGCGATGAGCTTCGTCCAGCAGCAGCGCCAGACGCTGAGCGGCCTCGTGCAATTCGCCGTCCAGGCGGAATGTGGAGTCTGGCGTGCTGAGCGCTTTGGCGACATGTCGCAGTGCGCGTGCCATCGGTCTGCGGGTATCGGAGATCTCGATGCGCCATCCGCTGTATTGCAGGTCGGAGCGTGCGAGCGAGTCGACGAAGGTGTTGACGACCTCGACGCTGACATCGGGCTGTTCAGGGTTGCCGGCAACGACCGCAGGCGGCATCGCTGCGCCGAGAAGATTGTCGATCTCAGCGGCGTCGGAGCGCAGCATCTGCCACGAAGCCCGCCACAGTCCACCGTCGTCCGTGAGCGTCGGCAGAATGCGGCCGGCCCGCACGAGTTGCGCAGCGACGGTGTAGGCGGCACCGAACCAGGCGATCGAGGGCGAGACGCCGTCCGTCAGCGTGCCGAGTTCGCCGAGCGCGGAGATCGAAGCGGAATCGAGGTATTGGCACATGACCTGCTGGGGACCATCCGGCAGCGTCAGACGCACGACGCGGGTCGCTCCCATCTGCATCTGGGCGCGCCGGGGAAGTGTCGCGGCGAGCGTGCCATAAAGGTTGGATCCGTAAACCCCTCTGCCGGGCTGCCACGCAGCGACCGCTCCGTCGAGCCACGACATCTGCAAACCGGGCAGAGGATCGCCGGAAGGCGGACGGCGACTTACCACAGTCCCAAGTGTAAGGAACGGGTGTGGCAGAGTCGTTCCACTCGCCTTCGAGAGGGGATTCCGATGTTCGAATTCGTGCCGCTGCCGGCGCAGCCGGCAGGTATCGCCTGGCCGACAACGCAATGGCCGACCGGCCATCTCGCCGACGATGTGGACAGCGACGCCGTGAACGAGTCGATCGATCGGCTGATGGCGCAACCACCCGACCTCGGGCTGACGCTCGCCGTAGCCGTTGTTCATCGAGGCTGCCTGGTCGCCGAAGCCTATGGCCCCGACACAGATGCGAACACCACGTTGATCTCGTGGTCGATGGCCAAGAGCGTGACGCATGCACTCGTCGGCATCCTCGTCGCTGACGGCGCGATCGACGTCAGCGCGCCGGTTGCGGTGCCGGAATGGGCGGACGATGCACGGGCGCAGATCACACTGCAGCACCTACTGAATATGCGCGACGGGCTCGATTTCAAGGAGGACTATGTCGACGCCGGCGTCTCCGACGTCATCGAGATGCTCTTCGGTGCCGGCGTCCACGACCACGCCGCCTACGCCGCTGCACGACAGTTGGTACACGAACCCGGCGAGGTCTGGAACTACTCGTCCGGTACGACGAACATCATCAGCAGACTCGTCGGCGATGTTGTCGGTGGCGGCCGAACGGGGATGGAGTCGTTCATGCGCGAACGACTGCTCGATCCGATCGGGATGTCGTCGGCGAGCCCGAAATTTGACGACGCCGGAACGTTCGTCGGCTCCAGCTACCTGTATGCGACGGCTCGCGACTTCGCCAGGTTCGGCTACCTGTACGTGCGCGACGGCGTGTGGGACGGACGGCGGATAGTGCCGGCTGGATGGGTCGATCACGCGCGAACGTGGACGGCCACCGACCCGGAGGACGGGGTCGGTTACGGAGCGCACTGGTGGCTGTGGGCCGATCAACCGGGCTCGCTCGCCTGTCAGGGCTACGAGGGGCAGTACGTCGTCGTCTGCCCGCAGAAGGACCTCGTCGTCGTACGTCTCGGCAAGTCGCCGTCTGACCTCGGCGACGGGGTGTTCCAACAGCTCCGAACGATCGTCGACGCCTTTCCATCTGGCTGAGCAACGGTTCGACAACCGATGAGCAACGGTCGATTCGGTCGAACGTTGGCCCCTCCGAGCGCATGTGCGAAGACGACAATATTGGTCGATTGCTGCAATTCGTGTTGCGGATCGGCTATCAAGGGAGACGTGACCGAAGAGACGGAGCCGGCCTCGGCGGACGAGGAGCCCGTCAAACGGCGCGTCCCCTGGCCGGTCATCCGCGGCACCGCCAAGGTGATGATCGTCATCCTGGTGCTGTACTTCGTGGCGCCAGGGGCGATTTCCGGCTTCCGCAATGCGCTGCACAAACTGACCACGTTGAACCCGGCGTTTCTCGGTGCCGGCTTTGCCCTCGAACTCTCGGCACTCCTCTGCTACTCGCTGTTGACGCTTGCTGCGCTGCCCCATGGTTCGATCACGACGACTCGTCTGTTCAGGATCCAGTTGTCGACCAAGGCGCTCAGCAACGTGATGCCAGGCGGCAGCGCAGCGAGTTCGGCGCTCGGCTATCGCCTGATCACGTTGTCGGGTGTGCAGGGTGCCGATACCGGTTTCGCGCTGGCAACCGTCGGTCTCGGTTCGGCGGTCGTACTCAACCTGATTCTGCTGGCGACACTCGCCGTCTCGATCCCGATCCATGGTGTCAATGCCGGATACGGAAAGGCTGCGCTGATCGGCGTCATCTTGATCGGCCTCTTTGCGTTGCTCGTCGTCGGGCTCGTCAAAGGTCAGGCGCGCTCGGAGAAGATCGTCAGGGCGGTGGCCAGCCGGCTCCGTTTCCAGCCGGACAAAGCGGTGACGACGATCCGCCACATGGTCGTGCGGATGCGCGAGTTCTTCGACGACCGTCATCTGCTCCGGAGAGTGCTGGTGTGGGCGGTCGCCAACTGGGTGCTCGACGCAGCGGCGATGTGGGTGTTCCTCAGGGCGTTCGGGGCGTCGTTGTCGATCGACGGTCTGCTCGTCGCCTTTTGTCTCGGCAACGTTGCCGGTGTCATCCCGTTGACCCCTGGAGGTATCGGCATCGTCGACGCCGTGCTGGTCTCGACCTCGATCGGTTTCGGTGCGACGCCTGTGCAGGCGGCGCTCGGAGTGGCGAGCTACCGGTTGGCGCAGTACTGGTTGCCGATCATGCTCGGCGCCGGTTGCTATCTGAGTTTGCGCGTCGGGCCATGGTCGATCGAGAACCGTCTGGCATTGCTGAAGCTCAGGGACGAGGCCAAGACCATGGCGGAGGACGACACGAGTGGTCTCGAGTGGGCCTCGAAATACGGCGCAAAGCCGATCGCACCGATGCAGCAGACGGTGCCAGGAGATGTGCTGATCGCCCCGAAGCCAGTGGTGCGCGAGGAGTTGCACGAAGAGTCGCGTCAAGAGTCGCGTGAGGAAACGCATCACGACTCTCGCGAGTAGCGTCACGATTCATGAGCGACATTTCTCCTGCTGCCCCGACCGCTGCTGCTGCCCCGACCGCCGCTGCTGGGTTCATCGGCGCCAACGGCGATCTCGCCGCCCACAGTTACGAGCGACCGTTCGGACGTTGCCTCGAGGACTTCGTCGTCGGGGATATCTACAAGCACTGGCCTGGCAAGACGATCACCGAATACGACGACCATCTGTTCTGCATGATCACGATGAATCATCATCCGCTGCACACCAACGACTACTTCGCCGCCCAGAGCGTGCAGGGTCGCAACGTCGTCGTCGGCAACCTCGTGTATTCGCTCGTGCTCGGCATGAGTGTGCCGGATGTCAGCGGTGCGGCGATTGCCAACCTCGAGGTCGAGACGTTGCAGCACAAGTTCCCGACCTTCCACGGCGACACGATCCACGCCGAAACTCGGGTGCTGGATGTCCAGCCTTCGAAGTCGCGGACCGACCGTGGCATCGTCACCGTCGAGTCGAAGGGCTTCAACCAGGACGGCAAAGAGGTCTGCTACTTCCGTCGCAAGGTGATGGTGTGGAAGCGCGAGTTCGCACCCTCCCGGGTTCGTCCGTACGACGGCCTCGACGTGTGGAGCTGATCGACTCCCTTGACCGTATCGCACGGTGCGTTGGTCGATGCTGTGCTCGCGCGGGGACTGCCGCAGCTACGCGATCTGCCGTGGCGGCGGACCCGCGATCCGTGGGCGATACTCGTTGCCGAGGTGATGCTGCAGCAGACGCAGGTGTCGCGCGTGCTGCCGAAATATGCAGCATTCCTGCAAGCGTTTCCGGCACCCGCTGTCTGTTCGACGGCTGCGCTCGGCGAGGTACTGCAACGGTGGAGCGGGCTCGGCTACCCGCGCCGTGCACGCCACCTGCAACTCGCTGCGCGCATCATCACCGAACGATTCGACGGCGTATTCCCCCGATCGGTCGACGAGTTGCTCCAACTTCCCGGCGTCGGGTCGTATACGGCCAGGGCGATCGCAGTCTTCGCATTCGAGTTGCCGGAAGCGGTCGTCGACACGAACATCGCGCGCGTCCTTGCACGGGTGAGTGGCCGGCGTCTGACACCGAAGTCCGCTCAGGCCATCGCCGACGAACTGGTCCCGGCGGAAGAATCGTGGGCGTGGAACCAGGTGCTGATGGATCTCGGTGCCGCACGCTGTCGACCCAAGCCGCTGTGCGACGAATGCCCCGCTGCGCCGTGGTGCACGTGGTCGTTGAACGGTCGGCCATCACCCGATCCGGCGATCGGCAGTGCCGGTGTCAGTACTGCGCAATCCGCCTTCGAGGGTTCTGACCGCCAGGCACGGGGCAAGCTGATCGCCAGACTCGTCGGTGGACAACTCGCCATCACCGGTGCGGCGGCGGTGATGAAGGTCGAGGAACGACGTGCAGCCGTCCTCGTCGATGCGCTGATCGCCGAAGGTCTGATCTCCAGGTCGACGGCAGATCGCGGCGACTACCTGCACCTGCCATAGGACCTCGTCGGGTGGGCAACGGGTTGACGCGCACAGGGGTGGCGCCGTCGGTTCAGCCGGGCGGCGATGTCAGGAACCCGATGATGCGGTCGTTCACGAAGTCAGGTCGTTCGAGCTGGAGGAAATGGCCGGCGCCGGCCACGATCTCGACGGTCACGTTCGCCGGGGCGGTCGCCTTGGCCGCTTCTGCAACCTCGGCGCCGACGCATCCGTCGTCGGCGCCGTGGAGGTACAGCGTCGGCTGCGACGGCATCTCGCCTGCGCCTGCCTGGATCGTCGCCAGCTCCGGGTCCTGGTATCCGTTGCCGAGTGTCGCCCGGTAGTAGCCGAGCGCCGCCGCGAGATTCGCAGGGTCGCGCAGCGCAGCGCGCACCAGCGCGACGTCGCCAGCCGCCGCATAGCCCGGAGACCACTGCTCCCAGAGCATCGAGATGAAGGCGAAGTCGTTCGCCGGTACAACGAGATCGGCGAGGAAGTGTTGGAAGAAGAACATGTACCAGGAGCGCTGCACTTGTTCGAGGTTGGTGACGAAGGCCATCGACATTGCGCTGCCGGGAGGCACGGCCAGGCCGACGACCTTGGACCATCGCTGCGGCTCGGCATGTGCGGCTCCCCACGTCGCCATCGCACCCCAGTCGTGGCCGATGATGACGGCACCGGAGTCGCCGCCGAGGACGTCGTGGAGGGCGTTGGCATCAGTGCTCAGAGCGGCCGTCTGATAGCGACCGTCCGGTGGCACGGACGTCGGGGCGTAGCCACGCATGAACGGTGCCACAGCGTGGAACCCGGCGTCGGCGAGACGGGGCAGCAGGTGCCGCCATGTCTGCGCTGTGTCCGGAAAGCCGTGTAGGCACAGAGCGAGCGGACCCGTTCCGGTTTCGAGCAGACCGAAGTCGACGCCGTTGGCGGTGACGGTGCTGGCGGTGATCGATGCGACTGGCATCGGGGGACGGTACATCGGTGCGACGAACATCACAGTATGGAGGTGTGGACAACATCGGACGCGGTCCGTAGCGTTAGCTCCCTTGGGGGGTTCAACTGTTACCAGTCTCGCCTTTTACGGGGTTCGCGGATCAACACCCTGTGACAGCGAAGAGGTTCGTCGCTACGGCGGCAACACGTCCTGCGTGGTGTTGCAGATCGGCGAAGAGCCGCCGATCATCTTCGACCTCGGCACCGGTCTGCGGTACTTCGGCAGGACCCAACCGAGGGACGGTTCCTTCAGGGGAACGTGTCTGCTCAGCCATCTGCACTGGGATCACACCCAGGGTCTCCCGTTCTTCACGCCGATCCTCGAAGCCGGTTCACGGCTCGACATCTACGCGCCGATCCAGGAGGACGGCAGGCCGGTCGTCGAGGCACTCGGTGCCTTTATCCAGCCTCCGCACTTCCCGATTTCGATCGAACACCTGCCAGGCACGTTGCGCTTCCACGACATCAGCGATTGTGACTTTCCGGTGGGTTCGGCGATCGTGCGCTCCCGCCTGATCCCGCACGTCGGCAACACGCTCGGCTACCGCGTCGACGTCGGCGACGCGAGCGTTGCGTACCTGTCCGACCATCAACAACCCTACGACGGCTCGCTTTCGGTTACCAACAGCGCCAGAGAACTCGTCGAGGGTGTCGATGTGCTCGTTCACGATGCGCAGTTCACCGCTGACGAGTTCGAACGCAAATGCACGTGGGGTCACTGCACGGTCGACTACGCGGTCTGGCTGGCCGTCGAGTGCAATGTCAAGACGCTGGTGTTGTTCCATCACGATCCGACGCGCACCGATGACGCCATCGACAAACTCGCAGCAAGCGCCAGCGTGTTGGCCAAAGACAGCGATGTCAGCATCGTCGCCGCTCGCGAAGGCCTGGTCATCTCCCTCGCCCGAACGACCTGAAGAGCAGGCTGCAAGCATTCAGTGGGTCGCTGCCGGTAATAGTGTCGGTTGGGATGAGCATCGACAGCGCGAACTATCGACAAGTACTCGGCCACTTCCCGACAGGCGTGACGGTGATCACGGGAATGGACACCGAGGGCCAGCCGAGCGGCCTGACGATCGGCTCGTTCACCTCGGTCTCGCTCGATCCTCCGCTCGTCGGCTTCCTCCCGGCGCTGACATCGAGGAGTTGGCCGGCGATCCAGCCGAGCGGTGCCTTCTGCGTCAACGTTCTCGGCCATGACCAGGCGGATCTCTGCTGGCGTTTCGCCAAGGAGTCCGAGGGCCGTTATGCCGACCTCGATTGGACCCCTGGACCGACCGGTTCACCGGTGCTCGCCGGCGTCGCCGCGTGGATCGATTGTACGATCGAACAGGTCTACGAGATGGGCGACCATCTGTTCGTACTCGGAAGGGTGCAGGAGATGGCGCATGCCGACGAGGTCGCCAACGCCATGGTCTTCTTCCGGGGCAAAGTCGGCGGGTTCGGCATCCTCGGCTGACGCAGCCAGGGACTGACGTCTGAAACGTCACGCTCTGCCGTTGCGATCACGACACTGCTATGTCGTGGCGATCAGGAACGACAGCGTCTGCGCCTCGTCCTTCCAGGCGTCGTAGCGTCCGGACGGCCCGCCGTGTCCAGCCCCCATCTCGGTCTTGAGGATCAACGGCAGCGAACCTGTCGCCGTCGCCCGCAGCTTGGCGACCCACTTCGCCGGCTCGTGGAAAGCGACGCGGGGATCATTCAGTCCGGCTGTCACGTAGACCGCCGGATAGTCCGTTGCAACAACGTTGTCGTATGGCGAATAGCTGAGCATGTACGACGCGTACGGCTCCGTGCGCGGGTCGCCCCATTCCTCCCATTCGGTGATCGTCAGTGGCAGTGACGGATCGCTCATCGTCGTCACAACGTCGACGAAGGGTACTTCGGCGACAACGGACCGGAAGAGATCGGGGCGCAGCGTCATGCAAGCGCCGACGAGTAGTCCGCCAGCGGACCCGCCGCGGATCGCCAGTCTGCCGGCAGCCGAATAGCCGTTGGCGAGGAGATGTTCGCCGCAGGCGATGAAGTCCTCGAACGTATGGCGTTTGTTGAGCAGTTTGCCGTCCTCGTACCATTGCCTGCCCATCTCGCCACCGCCACGCGGGTGGCCGAGGGCGAAAATCCAGCCGCGGTCGAGCAGTGACAGTCTGGCGACGGAGAACCAAGGTGGCGAGGACGCCTCATAGGAGCCGTACCCGTAGAGCACGGCGGGGGCTGATCCGTCGATCGGCGTGCCGGTGCGCCAGACGAGGTCGACAGGTACCTGCGTGCCGTCGGTCGACGTCGCCCATTCACGCCGGGACGAGTAGGCGCCGAGATCCACGCCGGGCACCGGCGTCTGCTTCAGCAGCGACCGCTGGCCGGTAGCGACATCGTATTCGTAGATCGAACGCGGTGTCGTCAACGACTGGTAGCTGAACCGCACCACGGATTGCTGATAGTCGGGGTTGGAGTCCAACTCGACGTCGGATGGTTCGTCGCCGTTGTCGATCACGCGGGCAGCTCCGGCGCGATCGATGATCCGTAGTCGTGGCTGGCCTGCTGCCCATTCGTGCAGTACGACGAAGTCAGCGAACGGTTCGACGGAGACGATTCTGGTGCCTGGTGTGTGCGCGACCCAGGACGACCATTCGTCCGGGGATTCGATCGGTGCCGTGTGGACGGCGAAATCGAGTGCACCGTCGGCGTTGGTGAGTATCACGAATCGATCGCCCCAGTGGTCGACGCTGTAGTCGACCCCTTCGGTTCGCGGGCGCACGATGCTCGGCGGCGAGGCCGGTTCGTTCGCCGGTATCAGCGAGATCTCGGTGGTGATCCGCGATTCGGATGTCAGCACGATCCATTCGCCGCTGCGGGTCAGTTCGACGCCGAGGTTGTAGCGCTCGTCGTTCTCTTCGAGCACGAGGACATCGTCGCTTTGCGGGGTTCCGAGACGGTGCCTCCAGATCTGGTACGGCCTGACCTGTTCGTCCGGTCGAGTGTAGAACATCCACGTTCCATCGGCTGACCACGCAGTGCCGTAGTAGGTGTCCTCGAGTATGTCGTCACGGTCGAGGCCGGTGGACAGGTCGCGGATACGCATGTCGTATCGTTCGCCGCCGTCGACGTCCTGGGACCAGATCAGCAGGTCCTGCGATGGGCTGACGTCGAAGGCACCGAGTTCGGAATAGTCGTGGCCGGAGGCGGCGATGTTCTCGTCGAAGACGATGTTCGATTCCGCCGTCTCGACGCTGTCGCCGCGGCAGTGAATCGGATAACTCGACCCTTCGGCCGTCTTCGACGTGTACCACCACGTGCCTTTGCGGGCAGGCACGGTGGTGTCGTCTTCCTGCACCCTGCTCTTGATCTCGGAGAAGATCGTCGCCCGGAGTTCGTCGAGCGGAGCGAACCAGGCTGCGGCGTAGGCGTTTTCGCCCTCGAGGTAGTCGATCGTCGCAGGATCGTCGCGGTCACGCAGCCATGCCCACGGATCAGCGACGTCACCGGTCGGTCGATGCCAGATCTCCGGCCGTTGGGCCGCTGTCGGAGGCGGTGATGGGACAGGTGTCGATGTTTCGGAAGGAGCCGTCTGGTCAGCCATTACGCATGACGGTACCTCGGTCGGATCGACGTCAGCACCGGCAGTTGGTGGTCAGCGCGCCGCTGTCGTTGCTCGGAGGTGCTGGGAGTTGTTCGGAGGTGTGACACATGATGCATCGGTAGCCGCGAAGCTTCTGCCGATAACCTCGAGCGATAATGCGGGTCTGGATCGATCAAGATTTGTGCACCGGTGACGGGCTGTGCATCGACCACTGTCCGGACGTGTTCGTCCAACTCGAAGACGGCATTGCCTACGTCGTCGAAAACGGCGTCGTGCTCAACGACCCCGGCAGCTCGTCCAGCCTGGCGATCATCCCTGAACGTTCGGTCGACGCCGTGCTCGAAGCCGCTGACCGCTGCCCCGGAGAATGCATCTTCGTCGAAATCGACTGACGCCCGTGAGCCGGCGATCGGCTAGACAGGACGGGTGAGCGACATCGATCCATCCGCCGTTGCCTGGCTTGGCAGGTATGCCGAACTGCTCGGTGTCCAAGCCCCTCGTCCGTCCGATGTCGACATCGTGCTTGCGCTCGCCGGCGAAGCTGCGCATCGCTCGCATCGCCAGGCTGCACCGGTTGCGTGTTGGCTCGCTGCCACCGCCGGCCTCAGTCCGCAGCAGGCATGCGACCTGGCCCGGGAAGTGACGTTGTAGACGGTGCGGATTGCCACGGTGCAGACGGTGCCGGTTCCCAGGGTGAGCGGCCTGCCATCTCGCCGTCGCCGTCGCCGTGCGCTTCGTGCGCCTCGATCTCGTCGTCGACATCTGCAGCCGGTCGGAGATGCCGCCGACGGATGACGACGATCAGTCCGAGCAGCGCACCGATCAACACCACGAACCCACCCCCTGCGAGGCCTGCACGTCGTCGACCGATCCCCTCAGCATCACTGACCCGTTCGGAAGCTGCGGTGGCCTCCGCAGTCACCACATCGAACTGACCGGTATCCATCGCCCGTTGCGCCGCTTCGATATGCACATCGACGTCCGAGCCCCACATGCCGACCCGGGTGAACAGCCCGTCAGCGTGGCGGCGCTTGTCGAGCGCCGCCGCGACTGCCGACCTTGCGGCAGCGGTGTCAGCCGCAAGCTTCGCTGCTGCGGCTGACTTGTCGGCGGCAATCTTGGCGGTAATCGCCGCAGCTGTCGCTGTGCGGCCGTCGAGTTGGTGCTGTGCTGCGGTGACGACCGCCGCGAGTTGTGACCGGGAACTCGCTGATCCGTACGCCTGTCGAATCGACGAGAAGTCGGGTGCCTCACCCTCGATCGGGATATTGGCGATCTTGGCGACGAGACCGAGAACGCTGTTCGACTGGGCGATTGTCGACATAGCTTCGTCGAACGACCACGATTCCATCGACGTCTGCACGATCGCCGGTGTCGTCCATCGTTGGGCCGTGGGCGTCGGTGCGGCTTCGTTGGTGATCAGCGATGCGTACGCAATCCGCGCTGCTGCCCGGGCGGTCAGCAGGCTCTGCTGATCAGCGTTGGCAACGGAGTCGTTGAACTGCGCGTCGGCGGTGGTGGCACCACCGATGACGTCGACGAGGTCGAGGAATTGTTTCCAGTTCGTGCTCCCACTGATGGCAGTGGCGTCGGCCTGGCCTGCGGAGTAGACGGGCGTGTGCTTCTCGGCTGCGGCGACCACGAGTCGCATCTTGGCGAGCCCGATTTCGTCGGTGATCGAACGGATCACCTTCCATGAAGCGTTGTAGCCGAACGCTTCTGCGGCATCGGCATGGTCCGACGCCGGAGTGGACCATGTCCCGAGACTGATCGCCCCCGCTGCTGTGAGATCGATCGGGTTCGGCGCTGTCAGCGTGCCGCCGAGTGCAGCAACGGTTCTGCTGGCGTATTCCTGTGCCATCCCCTCGTTGATCCACCGCTCGGCGAACAGCGAATCGTTGAACCAGGCGTGTGAGAGCTCGTGGTACACGACGTTGTCATCGAGGTGCTCGCCGATCTCGATGGTGTCGTTCTGCGCGTCGAACCAGCCCCCATAGCCGTAGAGGTAGGGGGTGTAGGCCTCGTGGACGTCGACTGTCTTGTCGGGTTCCGGCCAAGGTTGGCCGACGAGTTGCTCCAGTTGCGGAACACCGCTGGATACATGCTGCTGGACGAAGGTGCTCCAGTCGCCGTCTCCCGGCCACGACCGGATCTGGAAGTGATTGCTGCCGACGGTCAGATCCGCCGTCGTCAGATTTGCGTCGTTTCGCGCCGATACGACCGCGTAGAAGTCGTCCGTGTCGGCAATTGCGGCTGCCACAGCCACCTGATTTGCACCGTCGGTCGATTGCGTGAATGGTGCACCTCGGATGTCGAGTGTGAACGTTCCCGGGACAACGACGCTGGCAGAACTGGCGCCTGGCGAACCGAACGAGAAGACCGGGAAGGATGCGTACGCAGCGTTGACCCTCGATGTGTCACCTGCTGTTCGCGGCGCCCGTCCCCCCAGGTCATAGCTGATGACGACGGTTTGCGGCTTCGTGTAGCGCAGCGGATGGGCGAAGGTGATGTCGAGGCGTTGGAACTTTCCGGTTCCGGTAGCGGCGAAGCCCAATGGTTTGCCACTCTCCGTCACAGTCAGATTGGTCACCGCGCCCTCGGTGACGACGTTGAAACTCTGAAAGTAGAAATAGCGGGTCCCCTCGTCCGGCTTCAGTTCGCTGAGTACATAGGTCGAGGTGACGTGCACAGCGGCTGCAGTCGCGTCGACGCTATAGACGACGTCGGAAACCCGTCCGAGATCTGCGTCGGCACTGGCCAGACCGATCGAGGTCGACTCGACGGCGACGAGTGACAGCGCCGACACCAGCATGGCGACGAGCAGATGTCGGAACCGGGACATCAGTTCACCGGCGACCCGATTTTCGCCCGCCCGGGCAGCAACACCATCGGCTGAGGGTACCCCCGAACCCTCACGCTGCGAAACACACATGTCACAGCGGCAATGACCGTGCTGGTCGGTGAGTGTCTTCGATGCGGCGAATTGTTACTATGGCCGTAGTGGAAATGTCCGTACCCCCCTCCGCTGGAAGGAACTCGTCGTCATGACAGCGTTCGATCTCGATCTCAGCAAGTACAGCCTCGGCTGGAGCGATGAAGCCGAGTACGCCTTCAAGCCCGAGAAGGGCCTCAACGAAGGCGTTGTCGACCAGATCTCATGGTGGAAGGGCGAGCCGGAATGGATGCGCACGTTCCGTCATCGCAGCCTGCGGACGTTCAACAAGAAGCCGATGGCCCCGTGGTTCGCGGTCAACATGCCGCAACTCGATTTCCAGGACATCTACTACTATCTGCGGCCGAAGGCCGAGCAGGTCAGCGAGTGGGAAGACCTCCCGGAGCAGATGCGCAACACCTACGAGAAGCTCGGCATCCCAGAAGCAGAACGCAAATACCTTGCCGGTGTCACCAGCCAGTACGACAGCGAGGTCGTGTTCCACCGCAACCGCATCGAACTCGAGCAGCAGGGCATTCTCTTCTGCGACATGGACACCGCCTTGCGCGAATATCCGGACCTCGTCCGCAAGTATTTCGGCACCGTCATTCCGCCAGGTGACAACAAGTTCGCCGCCCTCAACTCCAGCGTGTGGTCCGGCGGCTCGTTCATCTATGTCCCGCCTGGCGTCGAGTGCGAGATGCCGCTGCAGGCTTACTTCCGGATCAACTCGGAGAACGCCGGGCAGTTCGAGCGCACGCTGATCATCGCCGACGAGGGCTCACAGGTGCATTACATCGAGGGCTGCTCCGCACCGGTGTACACCAACAACGCGCTGCACTCGGCTGTCGTCGAGATCATCGTCAAGCCGTCCGCCCGCGTCACCTATACGACGATCCAGAACTGGTCACCCAACGTCTACAACCTCGTCACCAAACGTGCCAGGGTAGAAGCCGAAGGTCACATGGAGTGGATCGACGGCAACATCGGCTCGAAGCTGACGATGAAATACCCGAGCGTCTACCTCGTCGGCCCGAAAGCCACCGGTGAAGTCCTGTCGGTTGCCTATGCCGGTGCCGGACAACATCAGGATGCGGGCGCCAAGATGATCCACGCTGCGCCGGAAACGACGTCGAAGATCGTCTCCAAGTCGATCAGCAAGGATGGCGGGATCACCGCCTACCGCGGTCTGGTCCGTGTCGACGAAGGCGCCTACGGCTGCAAGTCGCACGTCCAGTGCGACGCGCTGATCCTCGACGAGCAGTCCGAGAGCCGTACGTTCCCGTATATGGAAGTCGGCGAGCGCGACGCCCAGATCGGTCACGAGGCGACAGTCTCGAAGATCGCCGACGAGCAGTTGTTCTACCTGATGAG
>JAYTOR010000199.1:0-4009 GCA_043747685.1 Actinomycetota bacterium | reverse complement strand
ACCGCCACGGCCGCACCACAGCGACGCTGAACATGGCACGACAGCTGATGGTCTGGCGTATGCGGTCTCCGGTCCTGTCGATGGCGACCTGATCGTGCTCGTGCACGGAGCGATGGATCGCATGGCGGGGATGCACAAGCTCGCCCGCCGTCTCGACGATCGGTGTCGGGTGGTGCGTTACGACCGTCGTGGGTACGGCCTGAGCGCACCACATCCAGGTCCATTCGATATCGCTGCGCACGTCGACGATGTCGTCTCGTTGCTCGACAGGTTTCTCGGCGACGGACGTCGGGCCGTGCTGGTCGGCCACAGCATCGGTGGCGACATCGTCCTGGCAGCTGCTCAAGGGGCGACCGACCAGGTCGGTGCGGTCGTCGCCTTCGAGCCTCCGCAGTCCTGGGAGCCGTGGTGGCCCGGCGAAGGTGCTACGGCTGGCGGTGCGGCACTCGGGGTTGACCCCCACGATGCCGCCGAGGCGTTCATGCGGCGGCTGATCGGCGACCGGCTGTGGGAGCGTTTGCCGCAATCGACGAAGGATGCGAGGCGGTCGGAGGGCCCAGCGCTGGTCGGAGAACTCCGCGACCTGCGTCGCGCCAGTCCGTTCGATCCCGCTGCGATCGAACAGCCGGTGATCCTCGGCTACAGCGAGTTCGCCAAGCCGCATCATCACAGTGGAACTGCCTCGTTGGCGATATCGCTGGCGAACGCGACGCTCGTGTGCGTTCCCGGTGCATCTCACGGCGCTCACGCATCGCATCCCGAGCTGTTCGTCAAACTGCTCGTCGAGCCGGCGTTACGGGCGGCCGGCTTCGTCTGACGCTCAGTTCGTCAAGCCCGGCAACTTGACCTTGTACCCGAAGAATGCACATGTTGCTCGTTGATGGGCGACGTATTCCTTCTTGCAGGTGGTCAACGACTGGCGTTGAGTGAAGACGGCAAAGACCAACGCACCGAGGATCAGGATCGTGATCGCTTTCGTCGTCACCGACTGCACGACCTTGGCGACGAGCAAGGCCAACAGCACCAGCACGACAGCGAGACCGATAGCGATGTTTCTGACGAGTGCGTAGTCGAGCGCTGCGAGCATTCCCCAACACTACGCATCGCCGTACCGGTCGGGTCGGCATCGTCGGGTCGGCATCGTCGATTCGTGTATGCCGATCCGAGTTCGGCCTCTGCTGCGATCGTCGGCCGCCGCTAGCGTGCGCCCTATGAGCGAGTTCCGACCTGTCAATCTGACGCCCACTGGCCCGCCATCGACGGTCCTGCCGCCAGAACCGATCGAACGCCTGAACGCCATGCGTCGAGCGCTTGCACTTCCAGCGGAAGAACGGCGTGCTGCACTGGCGGCTGTTGTGACTGCTGCGCCACGATTCGTCGATGGCTGGGCGCGGCTCGGAGAGAACGCACGGGACGAGATCGAGGCCTACGCCTACTTCCGCGTCGGCTATCACCGGGGCCTCGACTCGCTGCGGGCCAACGGCTGGAAGGGAAGTGGCTACGTTCGCTGGACCCACGAATCGAATCGCGGCTTCCTGCGCGCACTGCGCGGTCTGCGTGATGCAGCTCAGTCCATCGGTGAGTTCGACGAAGCCGATCGCTGCGCGCAGTTCATCGCTCAGCTCGATCCGTCTGGAATTCCAGCAGAGGGCTGACGGTGTGATTGCCGGCAACAACGGTCCCGCCGTGTACGGGGCCATCCTGACGGGTGGACGAAGCACGCGGATGGGCCGTGACAAGGCATTCGTCCCCATCGAAGGTGTCTACATGGTCGTGCGTGTGGCGACTGCGCTCGGTGACGGCGGCGTTGACCCGATCATCGCCATCGGTGGTGATCGGCTGCGAATCGCTGCAAATGGGATTGCCTCGGTCGCCGACGACTGGCCTGGTGAGGGTCCCCTCGGCGGGATCATCACGGCGATGACGTTCTGCAGCACACCGTGGGTGTTCGTCGTCGCATGCGATCTGGCGATGCTGTCGGCGCCGACAATCCGCAGGTTGTGTGCTGCAGCCGCCCACAGCTCCGACGACGGTGATCTCGTCGATGTCGTCGTTGCTCAGACCGATCGGCTGCAGCCGCTCTGCGCCGTGTGGCGGCGCACCGAGGAGGTCATCGCCACGTTGGCGGAAGCCTTCGAAGCCGGTGAACGCTCTGTCCACGGCGGGCTCGCACGTTTGCGGGTGATGGGCCTTGCGGTCGAGGCGTCGGAATTGTCGAACTTCAACGCACCACAAGACCTGCGATAACGCCTAGCGTAGTTGGTATGGCGATTGCAGAAATCTCTGTCGAGGAACTCGATGGGCTCCTCAAGACCGGTGGCGTGACGTTGTTCGACGTCCGCGAGCCACACGAGTACGAGGACGGCCACGTGCCATCGGCGCGTCTGATTCCCCTCGGCGAAGTCCTCGATCATCTCGACGACTTCCGTGCAGCAGACGGCGAAGTTCTAGTGATCTGCAAGAGCGGCGGTCGCAGTCTGCACGCAGCGATGGCGCTCGCCGACAACGGCATCACGGCGACGAACGTTGCCGGCGGAACGATGGGTTGGATTGCCCACGGTTTCGACGTCGAAGCCGGAGACGCCGCCGAGGGCAGCGATCCTGCGTGACCGTTGCGTGGATTGACACCGACGACGCCCTCGTGGCGCTTGTTGCCAGCCTGGTCGGACAGCCGAGGATCGCTCTCGACACCGAGTTCCACCGGGAGCGCACCTACTATCCGCGTCTCGCACTCGTGCAGTTGGCATGGCCCGGCGGGGTCGCTTTGATCGATCCGCTCGCCGCCGACCCGAAGTTGATGGGCCCGCTGCTGACGAGTGACTCACTCTTCGTGCTGCACGCCGCGCAGCAGGATCTCGATGTCATGAACCACGCAATCGGCGAGGTTCCGGCACATCTGTTCGACACACAGCTCGCCGCCGGATTTCTCGGCTACTCGACGCCGTCGCTCGTCAGCCTGCTCGCCGCCGAACTGAAGATCACCGTCGCCAAGGGCGACCGGCTCACCGACTGGCTCCGCCGGCCGTTGACCGACGACCAGAAGATCTATGCGGCAGCCGATGTCGATCATCTGCTGGCGTTGCACGACAAGCTGTTGGCCCAACTGAACGCCAATGGCCGCATCGACTGGGCGATCGACGCCTGCGAGGAACTGCGCGTTCGTCCGCAAGGTCCCGGTGATCCCGACAATGCATGGCTGAAGGTCAAGGATGCCCGTACGTTGAAGGCCCGCGGTCGCGGCGTCGCACGTGCGTTGACGGCATGGCGTGAGCGCCGAGCGATGGTCACCGACACCCCGCCACGGCAGGTGCTGTCCGATCTGGCGATCCTCGGAATTGCCCAGAAATCGCCCAAGGACGAGACAGAACTGTCGCATGCCCGTGGCGTCGACGACCGCCACATCCGTGGCGGGTTCGCCCGCGAAATCCTCGCAGCCGTCGAGCGCGGCAACAACGAGCCTGCCGACCTGCCGGCGCCGGAGGGTGAAGAACTCGACCGTCGGCTGCGCCCAGCCGTCACCCTCGTCTCGGCATGGGTCAGCGAGGTCGCCAGACGCGAGCACATCGACACGACGCTGCTGGCGACGCGTTCGGACCTCGTCGACTTCCTACGCGGCAACGACGACGCACGCCTCGCTCAGGGGTGGCGTCACGACTTCCTCGGTGCCGATATCAAGCGCATCGTCGACGGGCATGCGGCGTTGGCCTTCGATGGTCGTGGTGGCCTCAAGCTCATCGACGTCCCACCAGAAACGCCGCCGGCTTCGACCGTTGCCTGACAACCGCTGGTGCCGCTACTTGATGACCCTGCGGAGTTTGCGCCACAGTTGATCGAACGCTTCACTCACCTCAGCACTGCGGGCACCGAAGGAATGGATCGACCGGCGATCACCGATCGCCTGATTGAGGATCACCCGCTGAGGAATCACCGGCTGCCAGATCGCCTTGCGGCCAACCGCTTCTGTCAGTTCCTCGTAACGACGGTCGGCTTCACCCGAGACGCCGGGAAC
>JAYTOR010000198.1:0-19150 GCA_043747685.1 Actinomycetota bacterium | reverse complement strand
TTTACATCCCCTCATCGCATTTCGCCAGGGCCGCTGGTGCACATCGTGCGAGCGGTGTACGCCGCGCCGATTTTTCGGACATCACCAGCCGAATGTTTGACAGGGGCCGTCATGAGTGCCAGCAGTGCCCGCCTGAAAGCAGTCGAGTCAGTCAAGAACTACACGCCGCCGACCCAGATCTTCCCACCTCCGGAGGCGCCTGGCAAGATCTTTGGTCAGAACGTCTTCAGCAAATCCGTGATACAAGCCCGCCTGCCGAAGGCAGTGTTCAAGTCGGTGATCTCGACCATCGAGCATTCCAAGCCCCTCGACCTGGCCGTTGCCGACGCCGTCGCCTCGGCGATGAAGGCCTGGGCGATGGAAAGAGGTGCGACACACTACGTACACGTCTTCTACCCGCTCACCGGGCTGACAGCCGAGAAGCACGACAGCTTCCTCGAACCGGAAGGCGACGTTTCCTCGATAGCCGAGTTCGCGGGGAAGACCCTCGTCCAGGGCGAGCCCGGTGCTTCCAGCTTCCTCGCCGGTGGTCGATCAGGAGTACTTCCTGATCGACCGCAGCTTCTTCCCGTCGCGGACCGACCTGTTCAACTGCGCCCGCACGCTGTTCGGTGCCAAGGGCCCCCAAGGGCCCCCAAGGGCCAGGAGTTCGACGACCACTACTTCGGGGCGATCCCCGAGCGCGTCATCGCCTACATGCTCGACGCCGAGCGCGAACTGTTCAAGCTCGGCATCCCCGCCAAGACCCGCCACGACGAAGTCGCTCCCGGCCAGTTCGAACTGGCACCGATGTTCGAAAAAGCGAACATCGCCGCCGACCATCAGCAACTGCTGATGGTCATCCTCGAGCGCGTCGCCCAGAAGCAAGGGCTGGAATGCCTGCTGTACGAGAAGCCGTTCGTCGGGATCAATGATTCCGCCAAGCACGTCAACTTCTCCGTCGGCAACTCGACGGAAGGCAACCTGCTGCTGCCGGGCGCGACGCCGCCCGACAACGCTCAGTTCCTTGTCTTCTGCGGTGCGGTCATCCGCTCCGTGTACGAGTACGGCGGCCTACTGCGTGCCTCGGTGGCGTCGGCGACGAACGACCATCGCCTCGGAGCGAACGGGGCACCGCCGGCGATCATCTCGATCTTCCTCGGCGATCAACTATCGGACATCTTCGATCAGATCGCCAAGGGCGGCGTGACCAACTCCAAGGACCGCGGGTTCATGAACATCGGCGTCGACACGCTGCCGGTGCTGCCAACCGATCCCGGCGACCGCAACCGCACGAGTCCATTCGCCTTCACCGGGAACCGTTTCGAGTTCCGTGCGCCAGGATCGCTGCAGTCGATCGCCGGGCCGATGGTGACGATCAATACGATCCTCGCCGAGGCGCTCGAACTGTTCAGCCACTATGGCGTGTTCAACCATCGGGAGATGCACAGCCGCTACGAGATCGCCCTCGAGCAGTACGCACCGAGTATCGACGTCGGAGCACGTCTGACATCGGAGATCGCCACTACCGTGATCCTGCCGGCGGCGATCCGTTACCAGACCGAACTGGCAACGAACGCCGCCAGCCTCGAAGCGCTCGTCGCCGACGACCTGTGGCCGGTGGCCGCATACCAGGAGATGCTCTTCATTCTCTGACGAGCCGCCTCGCGCCAAACCGACAAACGGGCGGCCGAGTCGGGAGTGATCGAATCTCAGGAGCGGGCTTTCAGCGCCTCCACGCCCTCGCCGGTGCAGTCGGCCAGGGCCGAGCGGCGTCCGGTCATCGCCTGGATGAGCGACATGCACGGCCCGCTCACCTCGGGACCCTCTCCGGTCGACCAATCGACGTCGGTCGCTTGCAGACGCAGGCCCTTCAGACGTTGCTTCGCCCTCAATGGAGCTCCGGCCCTCTTGTACATGTCGGCGAGCGTGACGAGATGCTCTGGCGAATACTGTCCGCGTACTCCGACGGCGTTGCGAATATCCTCGCCGTGGATCATCACTTCGCCGAGTGCGACATAGGCAGGGCCAGGCGGCTTCCGGGTGCTGTTGACCGTCTGATCGAAGCGTGCTTTCACCTCCGAAGTGGTTCCGGTGTTGAACGTGCGGACGTCGTTCTCGACGAAGCGGTCGAAGCTGAAGCCGTGCCGCACGAGCCCGACGAAGAAGTGTGGCGCCGTCACGTGACCGGCGGCGACGAGATGGGCAACCAGATCCTGCACATTCCATCTGTCGCATACCGTTGGAGCGGCCCATTGCTCGGGGGTGAGGGTGTCGAGGAACTCCGACAGTGTCTGGCGTTCTGCGCGAACCATCGGCATCAGGTCGGTCATTGCCGCCACCTCGCGGTTGGCGAGTCGAGTGCCTCGTGCTGGCGGCCGGTGCTGCCGGCTCCGTGCGCTTTCCATGTGGTCATCTGTCGTCCTTCGGGCTGGGGGGAGGCGGGTGCTCCACAATCACGACGTACGGCGAGCAGCGATTTCGACAGTGGTCCGAACATTGCTCGGATTCGGCACCGTTCGCTCGCGAACGCTCGCCGTCGGCGGGACGGACGGATTCAGAGTTCCAGTTCTGCGTCGATGCGACGACGGCGGCGCATCAACAGCACGACCGGAACGATGACGAGGAAGAACAGTACGGCCCATGCGGCCGCAACCCACGGCAGTCCGGTGTGCAGCAGATCGGCGTTCCTCGTGTCTTTGCCATACACCGTCTTGGCGATCATCTCGACACCGGGAGGCGTCGATCCCGCACCGTCGAAATCCGCTGACCACGAAGCCGGTGTCTGCGAGCCGGGCATCGTCAGATTGACGGTCAACCCGAAGGATTTCCCGATCGTCGAGCCCCTGGCGGCCAAGGCGGGCTGATACGGAGGGGCACCGAGCGCCGCCGTCAAGGCGCTGTCGCCGAACGCGCCGGTGGCGTTGCTCAGCAGGATTGTTCCATTGAAATTGATCGTCGTTCGGCCGTAGTCCTGTTTGGAAGTGAAGGCACCCTTGGCGAAATGCAACGGCCCGTCAGCACCGTTGATCTGTGTCAGCAGGGCGTTGGCCTCGTCGAGCGACGTGAAATCGCGAGTGAGGATGACCACCAAACCGCCCGTGTCGAGCGGAGTTGGCCCTGTGACTCGCCATCCTGCAGCCTTGGCGTCGTCGAATCGCAGCTCAGTGCTGAGGTTCGGAGCAGCAGCGACCACGTCGACGTCGGCTGTCGTCGTCAGCGTGATGGTTCCGGTGCCGTGCTGATCGACGACGATGTCGACTTTTGTGTCCACCCGGCAGGCCGAGAGCAACACGATCAATAGGCCGAGCAGACCAAGTCGTAGTCGGTTGCGGCCGGGCATCGGCTCGTAGTCTCGCACGCGAATCAACGAGTGAGCAGGAAAACGACAAATCCGGCTTGGGCGAGGTGATAGGTCACCATCACTGCCAGGCCGAAAAACTCGCGGGCCTCGACGAAGCGGTCCCACCCCAACATCAGGTCAGAGCCATAGAACAGGACTGCAGCAGCGATCAGCCACGGCGACTCGGTGGCGACGGCGAAGGCGACCATCGTCGAGATCACGCAGACGTAGACGAGGACCGGTATCTGCAGCGATTTGTTCGTGCGACTCGCACCGACGATCACTCTGACACCCACCGTTCCGATCCCGAGCGCCAGGACGATGAGCGCAACGCCGAAGAGGCTGCGCGTCAGGTGGAGGTGCGCCATGGCGACGATGTAGGCAAGATGCGCCAGCAGGAACGCCGCGAGGCCCGGTGTGAACCACTTCTCGTCGGACAACAACAAGAAGACGTCGCCGGCCAATGACAGCGCCAGGCCGAGGACGATCCACAGCCTGACATCGGTGGGCGGATGGTGGGCGAGCAACGCTGCGCAGATGAGCGCGACCATCGTGCCTGGTTTGCCAATCCAACGGAGCCGCATGTCATTGTGGGTCACGCCGACCCAATCGGTGACGGCCAGCACGGCGGCACTCGATGCGAAGAGGAGGGGGATCATGTGACATTCCGCCGGCCGTCGGGCGGAGGGCCGTTCAGATGCATTCGGCGAGAGTAGGGCAGCCGGACAGCGAGGGGACGCAACTGTCGCCGAGATCGACGATTGATGCTTACGTTCGACGTCGCCACCAGCTCGTGCGGCGGAACGGTACATGTGACGTACGTCATTTTTAGCGGTGCGACGACCACGGGTGGTCAACCCATGAGATTTTCAGGAATTGCAGCGGGTCCGAAACCCGGAGCGACCTATTTTGCTGGCGCCTCGCTCGACGACGGCATCGAACAGCCGCTGTTGCACAACATCCTCGGCGGCTGTGTCCTCGGGATGCCATTGGACGCCCACAACCCACCTTGCTGCGTCGAGTTCGACCGCCTCGATCAATCCGTCTTCTGCCATGGCGACCACCCGCAAGCATGGCGCGACGACCTTGAGTGACTGATGATGCACCGAATGGCACGCCGACGGTCGGGTCGTGCCGAGCGCGCTTGCGAGGCGCGAATCGGCGACCACGTCGACGGGATGGAGTGTGTGCCAATGCGTCTCCGTGCCGATGTCCTGGTTCAACGTGCCGCCGAAGGCGACGTTCAGGAGTTGCACTCCGCGACAGATCGCCAGTACCGGCAGGTCGAGTTCGATCGCCGCGCGCAGCACGGCCAACTCGTAGATGTCGTGCTCGGGGACGATTCCGTATAGCTCCTGCGCCGTCGCCTGCTCGCCGTACAGCGTCGGATCGATGTCGCCGCCGCCGTGCAGCACGATCCCATCGAATCGTGAGAGTGTCTCGAGCATCTGTTCGGACATGGTTCCAGACAGCGGGTCGGGATCATCGACGCTCGGAGGCAGGATCACGCCCTGGCCGCCCGCACGACCGATGCTGCGAAGGTAGCGCTGACCGGCGGCGAACGCCTCGCCGCGGACGTTCGTCGCTTCTGTGGACAGACGGCCTGGGACAGCGATCAGCGGGATTGCGCTCATGGGCATCATCGTAAGCCGATATCGCCGGACGATCGCCTGGATATGCTCGGGCGATCTCGCTGCCCGGTGTCGATCGGTAGCCTCGCACATTGTGCCGGACACTCTGCAGATCGTCAATCCAGCAAACGAAACCGTGATCGCTTCCATCGCACTGGCGACGGTTGACCACGCAGACGAAGCAATTGCCAGAGCGAAGGAAGCAGGACCCGCATGGCGAATGGTTGCGCCCGCAGACCGTGCAAGGCTGCTGCGTCGATTTGCCGAAGCGGTGGCCGCCAACGCCGAAGAACTTGCGCAACTAGAAACCGCGAACATGGGTATGCCGATCGGCGCGAGCCGCTGGTGCGCCAACGGTGTCGCTGATGTCCTCCACTACTTCGCTGGTGCGATCGACAAACACACCGGCTCGACGATCCCCGTCGCCGGCGGCATCGACATGACATTTCACGAACCACTCGGTGTCGTCGGGCTGATCACCCCGTGGAACTTTCCGATGTACATGGCCAGTTGGAAGCTGGGTCCGGCCCTGGCGACCGGCAACACCGTCGTCATCAAGCCTGCCGAGATCACGCCGTTGACGACGATGCGTCTCGGCGAACTGGCACTCGACGCTGGCATCCCCGAAGGCGTGCTCAGTGTCGTCGTCGGGACCGGTGCCGAAGTCGGCTGGCGTTTCGTCACCCATCCCGATGTACGCAAGGTCGCCTTCACCGGCTCGACCGCTGTCGGCAAGAGGATCATGGCGGGTTGTGCCGACCAGGTGAAACGGGTGACGCTCGAACTCGGTGGCAAGAGCGCCAACATCGTCTTCGCTGACGCCGACGTCGATGCTGCGGCTGCTGGGGCCCCTGGTGCCGTCTTCGACAACACCGGACAGGACTGCTGTGCCAGATCGAGGGTCCTCGTACAACGTTCGGTATTCGACCGTTTCGTCGAGGGTTTCGAAGCTGCCGCTGCCCAACTCGTTGTCGGCGATCCTACGGATCCGGCGACGGCGATCGGTCCGCTCGTCACCGCTGCGCATCTTGCCAAGGTGCGGTCGTATACCGACGGCGTGCGGGCGACGTGGACCGGCGAGGCGCCGAGCGGTACCGGATTCTGGCATCCCTGCATGGTGGTGATTCCGGACGATCCGTCCTCGGCGCTGTGGACCGATGAGATCTTCGGGCCGGTCGCCACCATGATTCCGTTCGACACCGAGGAGGAGGCCGTGGCGATCGCCAACGATTCCGTCTACGGTCTCTCCGGCTCGATCTGGTCCCGGGACATCGGTCGGGCATTGCGCGTCGCCAGGGCGGTCGAAGGTGGGGCACTGTCGGTCAACAGCAATTCGTCGGTGAGATACGCCACCCCGTTCGGTGGTTTCAAGCAGAGCGGACTCGGCCGCGAGCACAGCATGCACGTGCTCGACCACTACACCGAATTGAAGAACGTGTTCATCAGTACGACCTGAGTGGCCGTCGTCGGACTCACCAGGTGGCACGGATTCCGTTGCCGCGCGAACTGTTTACAAAGCATTTCGACAGTCCGTGTCGATCGCACCATGAATCGCGCCTACAGTCGCGTCGGTGGGAGAGCACGGCACTACCAGAGGATCAGCGTGACAGACGGCACGATAACGCCATCCACCGGTGCCGGCGAGGTCGGATCCGTCGAACTCGAATCGGTCACGAAACGCTTCGGAACGATGGTCGCTGTCGACTCGCTGAATCTCATCGTCAAGCCCGGCGAGTTCCTGTCGCTGCTCGGCCCGTCTGGCTGCGGCAAGACGACGACGCTGCGCATGCTCGCCGGCTTCGAGCAGCCGGACGAAGGTTTCATCCGCATCAGCGGCCAGTACGTGCAGGGCGTTCCGCCGTACAAGCGTGATGTCAACACCGTCTTTCAACAGTACGCGCTGTTCCCACACATGACCGTCGCCGAGAACGTCGCCTACGGGCTCCGCCAGAAGCGCACCCCGAAGTCGGACGTCGCCGCCAGGGTCCGGGAGGCGTTGGGCATGGTCAAGATGACCAAACTCGCCGATCGCAAACCACGCCAGATGTCAGGCGGCCAGCAGCAGCGCGTCGCCGTGGCCCGCGCCCTCGTCAATCGCCCCAGCGTGCTCCTGCTCGACGAACCGCTCGGTGCGCTCGACCGCAAGCTGCGTGAGGAGATGCAGATCGAGTTGAAACTGCTACAGAGCCAACTCGGCATCACCTTCATCTTCGTCACCCATGATCAGGCGGAGGCGATGAGCATGAGCGACCGCATCGCCATCATGCTCGACGGTCATGTCGAACAGCTCGCAGACCCGGAAACCGTGTACGAGCATCCGTCTTCGGCCTTCGTCGCCGGTTTCATCGGCCGCAACAACTTCTGGAAGGGCATCTCCAACGGCAACGGCCTCGTCGCCGAAGATGGCACTGTCTTCGTGGCGACCCGCCCGGAGGAGCATGTGCCCAACGGCGAGGGTGCCCTCGCCGCCCTCCGACCCGAGAGCGTGCAGTTGCGAGCCACCGCACCAGAAACGAGTACGAATGTCGTCGCCGGTCAGATCGTCGGCGTTTCACACTTCGGAGACTCGCTGCAATACGTCGTGCGTGCCGGTAACCGTGATCTGATCGTGCTCTGCCCGCGTGCCGGTGCGATCCGCCTGGCGCCCGGCGACGACGCCTGGTGCCAGTGGAGTTCCGACGACGTCTATTTCTTTTCGGCCAGACAGGCCGACCTCGTGATGGCCGATCCTGCAGAAGCTGCTCATTGATCGCCGTCTTCGGCACCCTCGTCCACATTTTTCCCGATCTACAGCCAGACCATTCCGGAGGAAATCAACACCGTGTCTCAACCCGATGAAATCAAGATCCTTGCCCACGACTCGTTCCGTCAGTCCCTCAGCCGGCGCAGTTTTCTGCAGGTGGGTGGTGCCGCCGCCGGCATGGGCCTGATGCTCATCGGGTGTGGCAGCAGCAAGTCGACGACCTCGGTGGCGACCACCGGCGCACCTGGCACGACCGGCGCCGCCGGTACGACAGCGGCTGGTACGACGACGACGACTGGAACGACCGCAGCGGGGACCACCGCTGCTGGAACAGCTGCGGCGACAACGGTTGGCGCAGCCACGACGACAGCCGGCACCCCGGTGGTCTCAGCCGTCACGTCCGAAGCCGCCGGGAATGTCACCTACAGCACGGTCGTCAACAAGGCGACGGGCACGCTGGCGATGTACACGTGGGGCGCATACAACGATCCGACGATCGTCGGCACACTGGCGGAGTCGACGCTCGGGGTGAAGATGAAGGTCGACTACTACACGAGCAACGAGGAGTTGATCGCCAAGCTGTCGGCAGCGAAAGGCACCACCGGATACGACATCGTCGTGCCAACCGGCCCGTACATCCCGCAGATGATCGAGAAGGGCCTGTTGATGAAGTTCGACAAGTCGAAACTGCCGAACATGACCAACGTCGATCGGCTGTATCTCGGTCAGGCATGGGACACGACCAACGACTACAGCGTCTGCAAGGACTGGGGAACCACCGGCTGGTTCTACGACAAGACAGTCATCAAGACGGAGATCAAGACGTGGTCCGATTTCATCGCTGCCTGTCAGGGCGACGCCAGCGGCAAATGCACGGTCCTGGACACCGCTGCCAACCTCTGCGGCATGTATTTCTGGGCCAATGGGATCGACTGGAACACGGAGAAGAAGGAGGACCTCGACGCCTGCGAAGCCTTCCTCGTCGACAAGTTCGCATCCCACATCAAAGCGTTCGAGAGCTATCCGTCGACGAAGTTGGCAGAGGGTGCGTATTCGCTGTCGATGATGTGGAACGGTGACGCCAGGGCCGCATATCAGGACATCTCCGACGCCGGCGGCAAGGTCGACAACTGGGTGTGGGGAGTCGGCTCACCCGACACGGAGTTGTGGATGGACAACTACTGCATCGCCGCCGGATCCCCGAACGCCGATGCTGCTCA
Source organism: Actinomycetota bacterium (assembly GCA_043747685.1). Classification (GTDB taxonomy): domain Bacteria; phylum Actinomycetota; class Acidimicrobiia; order Acidimicrobiales; family Ilumatobacteraceae; genus JANXUF01. The sequence continues at coordinate 10,234 of JAYTOR010000198.1, read as the reverse complement.
CGCCTGGATCAACTGGTTGCTGGTGCCGGAGATCTCGGTCAAGGACCTTGCCTTTCACGGGTACAACAGCGGCATGAAGAACATCGGGGCGCTGATCAAGCAATACCAGCCGACATTGCCGCACCCGGAAATGATCTTCTTCTCTGACGCCCAGGTGAAGACGATGCACACACAAAAGATCACGTCTGCGCAGGACCGCCTCGTCGATATCCAGAACAAGGTGAAGGCCAAGGCCGGAGGCTGATCGATGACGGCCCCCGCTGCCATGTCGACCCCTCCGGCGGCGAAATCGCGCCGCCGTTGGGGTCCGCTGATTCTCAGTGGACCCTCGATGATCTGGTACGCCGCGTTTTTCGTGCTCCCGATCCTGTGGATCGTGCTGTACTCGTTCGGCACGAAGGACACCGCCAGGCTGCCCGTTCCGGTCGACATGAATCACCTCGGCCTGCAGAACTATCGACAGGCATTCGGTGAGACGTTCTTCCAGGTTTTCCGTTCGACGATCAAGATCTCGGTCCTGGCCACGGCGTTGTGCGTCGTCATCGGCCTCCCTGTCGCCTACTTCATCACCTTCAAGGTCAATGAACGTTGGCGCGGCATCCTGCTCGCACTGGTCATCGTGCCCAGCTTCACGAGCTATTTGATCCGCACCCTCGCGTGGCGGATTCCGCTGGCGGGCAACGGCGCGTTCTCGAAACTGCTGCAGCGGTGGGATGTCATCAACGGCCCGATCAGTCTCCTCGACTCCCGTGGTGCGGTGCAGTTGGCAATCGTCTACAACTATGTCGGCTTCATGATCCTGCCGTTGTATGTCGCCCTCGATCGCATCGAGGGCCCGCTCCGGGAGGCCAGCAAGGACCTCGGGGCGAGTCGGTTGCGCACGTTCTCGCAAGTGACCTTCCCGCTTGCGTCCCCAGGCATCGTCGCTGGAATTCTGCTGACGTTCATCCCGATGTGCGGTGACTTCGTGACGGCGACGATCCTCGGTGGCACCAAAGGCAACATGATCGGTGCGTTGGTCGAGAGTCAGTTCGTCGCCGCCCAGAACTGGCCGAGCGGATCGGCGATGGCGGTGATGATGGTCGGCGCCGTGCTCGTCTGCCTGATCGTCGGGGGTGCTGTCACCAAGATCGTGATGACGGTCCTGCGAGCCCGCAGACGCGTCAGTCTCGGGAGCCTGGCATGACCGCAACACTCAGTCCGCGAAAGGTGCGCAAGATATTCGACCCGTCGAAACTGGCGATGGCGGTCTGGACAGCACTGGTGCTGATCTTCCTCTTCACACCGATCGGCTTCATCGTTGCTCACTCGTTCAACAAGGGCAACTCACTCGTCATCTGGAACGGCCTCGGCACGAAATGGTGGGGATCACTGTTCGACAGCAGCGTCACCGTGCGCTCGTTGGAAAAAATCGTCGGAATCTCCGTCTTCATCTACTTGATCGGGTGGACTATCGAGCGTGCGGCGCATCTGCGACCGCGCCGAATCCGCTCGATCGCCGGCCCGCTCGGGTTCATCGTCGCTGTGATCGTGGTCGGACTGCAGACGCACTGGTACTTCGACCTCTTCGTCGAACTCAACATCGCTCCGGCGATGCGCAACTCCTTCACTGCGGCGATCGGCGGAACGATTTTGGCGGTGATCTTCGGAGGTCTTGCCGGCGTTGGTCTGGCGAGGACAAAAGCGTGGTGGTCGAAGGCCTTCATGTTCATGATCATCCTCATCCTCGTCACTCCCGAAGTCATGGATGCCGTCGCCCTCAACGGTTGGTTCGTCCGCCTCGGTGGGCCGTTCAGCCATGACACCTGGCGCCTCAACGGCGGCATTCTCCGGCTGTGGGTCGGCTACTCGCTGTATACATCGGCCGTGGTCACGCTGATCGTTCGTGCTCGTCTGGCCGGCCTGGACGAATCGCTCGAGGAGGCCGCCGCAGATCTCGGTGCAACGCCAACACGGGCGTTCTTCCAGATCACGATGCCGCTGATCTCGTCTGCGCTCGTCGCTGGGGGCCTGTTGTCGTTCACCTTGTGTCTCGACAACACGATCATCGCTTCGGCCGTGTCGACCGCCGGCTCTTCGACGTTTCCTGTCTATGTCGTCAGCTCTGTCAAGGGAACCGTGCGACCATTCGTTGCGGTTGCGGCGGTCGTGCTGTTCGCCATCACCATGGCAGCACTCGGCTTCGTCTATTCGGTGCTCAAGCGGTCGGGCGAATCGACGACGCAGATCGCCGCAACGATGACCGGCACCTGATCTTCGACATCACTCGCAGAGTTGGGTCCTGCCTCACGTCACTCCGTGCGTTTCGCTGCTGAGTAGATCTGCTCGCCGGCGAGCCAGGTGCCGAGAACCTTGGCGTGGTGGAGGTCGAGCGGGGCGACGGCGTGGACGTCGACGTCCAGCAGGATGAGGTCGGCGACCTTGCCGGGGGCCAGACCGACGTCGTCGCGAAACGCCTGGAATGCCGAACCGGTGGTGTATGCGGCGATTGCCTCGTCGAGCGTCAGGCTCTCGTGCGCAAGCCAGCCACCTTCGGGATACGAGTCGATCGTCTGGCGGGTGACGGCAGTGGCGATGCCTGGCAGCGGGTTGTAGTCAGACACCGGCCAGTCGCTACCGAACGAAAGCGGCGCGCCGCCATGCAGCAGCGTTCGCATCGGGTACTGCAGGTCGGCGCGTTCGCCCAGTCTGGGAAGCGTGAGGACACGTTGTAGCGAATCCAACTGTGCCCACAGCGGCTCAAAATTGGCGATGATGCCGAGGGCCGCGAACCGGGGCCTGTCGACGGGATCGACGACCTGCACGTGGGTGATGACGGGGCGACTGTCACGTATCCCGTTGGTGTTTCGTGCTGCTTCGAGTGCGTCCAACGCCATTCGGATGCCGGCGTCGCCGATGGCATGGATGTGGATCTGGAAGCCGGCATCGTCGAATGCTTTGACCGCCGTTGACAGGTCACCGGGTTCCCAGTTGGCGATGCCGTGGTTGCATGGACAGTCGGTGTAGCCGGTGAGCATCGCAGCGGTGCCACCTTCGATGACTCCGTCAGCGAAGAACTTGACGGTGTGTGCGGTCAGCCATCCACCGCTGTTCTGTTCGTCCACCGCCGCTGCGAGATCGAGGAATTCGTCGACCTGCGACGTCCATGCCCCCGGCTGGGCGCGCAGCGCGAGGTTCGCCCTGATGTGCAATGCACCGCTGTTGAGCGCTGCGATGTAGGTCGCAACGTCGTCAGGTTCGACCCATGCGTCCTGCACCCACGTCAGGCCCGTCGCCGCCATCTTCTCCGTGGCTCTTCGCAGTGCGGCAATCCGACGGTCACGCGACAGGACCGGCAGGCGGTCGAGGACGAGGTTCGTCGCTCCCCATTCGCGCAGCGTTCCGAGCGGATTTCCCTGCTCGTCGCGCACGATCTCACCGTCGTTCGGGTCGGGCGTGTCGCGGTTGATCCCGCCGGCTTCGAGTGCCGCCGAGTTGCACCAGACCGTGTGATAGTCCGTCGCCCGCAGCGCCACAGGCCGATCCGCTACAGCCTCGTCCAACCACGCCGCCAGGAACACGCCGTCTGGCACGAGGCTGGGGTCGTAGCCCCACCCCTGGATCCACGTCTCGTCCGGATGCTGTGCCGCGTAGCTCCGGACGGCGTCGACGGTTGCGTCGATCGTGGCGTGCCCCCGAACGGGCGCGAACTCGTCCTCGATACCGCCGAATTGAGGGTGGGCATGACCGTCGCCGAACGCCGGCAGGACGCTGTGACCCCCGGCGTCGATGACCTCGTCATCGGGATCTCGTTCGACCGCCAGGTCCTCCGTGGCGATCGATTCGATGAACCCGTCGGCGACCGTGATCTGGATCGGCTCACCCGCACCGGCAGGGTTGGCAACGTTCGTGAAGATGGTCCGTCGGGTCACCGCTCAACCGTAGCCGGGTCGGACCGAGTGTCTCCTCCTCAGCCCGGCGAGTATGTGCGGTTCGGCGGAGTACGTGGGGTTCGACGGGCGACCCGTGCGTACTCGCCTGGACGGCGCGTACTCGCGGGCTACGTGTGGGTGTGGGTGTGGGAGGGCGGGGAGGGGGAGGGGGCGGGGGCGGGGGCGAAGGAGCGGACGGTGATGTCGTAGCCGGCAGCCTCTGCGGCAGCGACGACCGCTTTGGCATGTTCAGGGTCGCGTACTTCGAGCACGACGGACACCCCGGTTTCGCGAACGTGGAGTGCCAGACCCTCCCGGACGTGTTCGACCTCGATGAGATTGGCGTGCGCCTCCGCGAAAATCGTCAGCAGCCTGGCGAGTCCGCCGGGTCGGTCGCTGATCCGGGCGAACAGGATCAGCCGCCGACCCGACTGCGTCTCGTTGCGCCGAATCAGACCGCTGACGACATTCAGATCGAGATTTCCGCCGCTGAGGACCACGCAGGTTCGACCGGAGCCTGCTGCGCTGACCTGGCCACTCATCAAGGCAGCGACACCGACAGCGCCTGCGCCCTCGACAACGAGTTTCGAGCGCTCCAGCAGCAACACCATGGCGTCGGCGATGGCGTTCTCGTCGACGCTCACGATCTCGTCGACCCAGTGTTCGACAAGCGGACGGGTGATGACTCCTGGCTGTTTGACGGCGATGCCGTCGGCGAGTGTGACGACTGCTCCGGACGGTGAAATGCCGTTCAGATAGGGGGCACATGCGCTTGCCTGAACCGCAGTGACCTTGATCGTCGGATCGAAGCGTTTGATGGCGATGGCGACGCCGGCGGTCAAGCCTCCGCCGCCGAGTGGAATGATCACATGGCGCAGATCATGAGCAAAATCCTCGACCAGTTCGAGCCCGAGAGTCGCTTGCCCGGCGACGACGGCAATGTCGTCGTAAGGATGACAGAACGCCAGTTTGCCTTCGATGGCTCGGTGCTGCGCAGCTGCGACCGCTTCGGTCAGCGACTCGCCGACTTCCCGGACCGTCGCCCCGTAGTGGCGGGCGGCTTCGACCTTGGCAATAGGCGCTCCGACGGGCACAAAGATCTCGCACGGCAGACCACGGCTCTGCGCGGCGAAGGCCAGTGACTGCGCATGGTTGCCGGCGCTGCCGGCGGTGACACCATTGGCGGCCGCATCACCGAGTTGATCCAGTTTCGACAGCGCACCGCGGAGCTTGAACGATCCGGTTCGCTGCAGGTTTTCGGCCTTCAACCACACGTCGGCGCCGATCAGATCGGTGAGCGCTGCGGAGTTCATCACCGGGGTCCGCGAAGCGATCCCGGCGATGGCGCGACGGGCGCGTTCGATGTCGTGCTGGTCGATCTCGGGAAGGTTCACGCGTCCGTAACCGTAATCGACCCCGTTTGGTTGAGTGCCTTCTGACGGCGTGATAAACCTTGCGCTACTTCGTAGTGTGCCGTGGGGGCAGACGCTGAAGAGAAAGGAACGTGATCTCGGATGACCGAGACCATCGACTCCGACCGTGCGGACCTCAACGCTCTTGGGTATGCCCAAGAGCTACATCGTGGACTCGGTTGGTTCAGCAACTTTGCCATCAGTTTTTCGATCATCTCGATCCTCGCCGGAGGTATGACGTCGTACTGGCTCGGCATGGTGACAGGTGGTCCTCGCGTCATCATGATCGGCTGGATCGTCGTCGGTTTCTTCGCTCTCCTCGTCGGCATGGTGATGGGCGAGATCTGTTCGTCGTACCCCACCGCTGGTGGCCTGTATTTCTGGTCGGCGAAACTGGCACGACGTAACGGTCCGCGATGGGCTTGGTTCACCGGATGGTTCAACTTGCTCGGCCAGATCGGAGTGATCGCCAGTGTCGACTACGCGCTGGCGATCTTCACGGGCTACTTCATCCGGATGTTCGACGATTCGTTCAGGCTGACGGCGTGGACGATCTATGGCATCTACCTGTTGATGCTCGCTTCTCACGGGTTGCTGAATACGTTCGGGGTCAAGCTCGTCAGGATCCTCGGCGACATCAGTGTCTGGTGGCACGTCGTCGGCGTCGTCGTAATTTTCGCGGCGTTGATGCTGACGAGCAAGCCCGGGCAGCGCGGCATGAGCCACCTGTTCGACAAGGCGCCTCCCGGGCTGGCCGGATGGCAGGGCGGGCTGTTCGTCACTGTCTATTTATTTGGGCTCGGATTGCTCCTCGCTCAGTACACGATCACCGGATTCGATGCGTCGGCCCATGTGAGCGAGGAGACGGTCGGTGCGCGTGTCGCAGCGCCGAAGGCCATCGTCCGCTCGATTTACGTCTCGGCGATCGCCGCATTCCTCCTCAACATGGCGATGACGAAGGTGCTGCCGAGGGACCCTGACGCCTACAGCCAAATCGCTTTCGGCAACGGCAAGACGGCGGCGTTGAGCGACGGATTCCTCGTGAATGCTGCGCCCCGCCTGATCTCCACTGCCCTCGGCTCGGCCATGACGAAGTTCCTCGTACTGATTTCCATTGTCGGTCAATACTTCTGCGGCATGGCCTCGGTCACCGCCAACTCCCGCATGATCTATGCCTTCAGTCGCGACGGAGCGCTGCCAGGGTCGAAGTGGTGGCACAAGATCAACAAGCGCACACGGACTCCGACGAACTCGATCTGGCTCGGCGTCTTGCTCTCGGCGATCGTCGGCCTCGTCTCGATCTATCAGAAGGGTGGCTTTTCCACCGCATTTTTTGCTTTGACCGGAATCTGCGTCATCGGGTTGTACATCGCCTATGGCATCCCGATCTATCTGCGTATCACCAACCCGGACTTCGAAGTCGGTCCGTGGAACCTCAAGGGCAAGCACAAGCTCGTCGGATGGAGCGCTCTCATCTGGATCGGCCTCATCACCGTGTTGTTCTTCGCTCCGCTGTTCTGGCCGTTCTGGCCGGTGTTCGGTAAGGCCAACAACCCGGACAAGAACGGCGTGTATCACATCAACAACACCAACTTCACGGCTCCACTGATCATCGGTGCCGCTCTGCTGTTCGGGTTGTACTGGGCGCTGTCCGGCCGCAAATGGTTCACCGGACCAAAAGTCCAGGGAACCCCCGAAGAGCTGCTGGCGATCGAACGAGAATTGGAAGAGCTCAACTGAATTTGCATGGCGCCGGCAGGCAGGCTCGCAGATGCTGCGAGCATTCCTGCCGGCGGTCTCGGGTGATGGGGCCGCTTGGGCGCAGCTCTCAGCCGCGGATCTTCGTGCCCTTCGGATCGAACAGTGGTTCGGCGCGAACTTCGCAGCCGACGAGATCACCGAACACTTCGACATCGAGGCGCGTACCGACGGTTGCGTGGCCGGCGGGTAGCCAGGCGTAGGCGATCGAAGCTCCGAGGCTGTATCCGACGCCGCCGCTGGTCACCCGTCCGACGACCTTGCCCTCCCCCGCAGCAGAAGCGAGTGACACCGGTTCGTTGCCGACAGCGACCGAAAGGGGATCGTCGAGCAGCAGACAGGCGAGGCGCTTCGGACCGCCGACAGCGGCGGGCAGTGCTGCCTTTCCGATGAATTCCTTGTCGCTGCGCACCGCGAAGCCGAGGCCGGCGGAGTACGGGTCGGTCTCGCTGGTGATGTCGGATCCCCACACCCGATAGCCCTTTTCCAGGCGCAACGAATCGATCGCTCGATAGCCGCCTGGCACCAGTCCGAATCCGGCGCCTGCCTCGATCAGCGTGTCCCACAGCCGGAGGGCGAATTCGGCCGACGGATACAACTCCCAGCCGTGTTCACCGACGTAGGTCACCCGCGAGGCGATGACCGGCACGTCGCCGACGGTGATCGACCGAGAAGACATGTACGGGAACGACAGATCGTCCGTCGACAACGTTGCCAGCAGGCGAGCGGCCGCCGGTCCCCACAATCCGTAACAGCCCATCGACGCCGTCACGTCGCGTATCGAGACGGTCCCGTCGACGGGCGCATGTCCGGCGATCCACGAGAGATCGTGTCGACCGAATGCGGTCCCGGTGACGAGCAGGAACCGATCGGCCGCCAGGCGGTTGACGGTCAGGTCGCATTCGATGCCGCCGTGCGAATTCAACAGTTGCGTGTAGGTGATAGACCCGACGCTGCGGCCGACGTCGTTTGCCGCGAGACCCTGGAGCAAGGCAGCGGCGCCGGGCCCGGTGACGTCGATCTTGGCGAAACTGGACTCGTCGAACAGTCCGACCGTCGTGCGGGTGGCGAGGTGTTCGGTGACGATCGCCGTCGACCAGTTTTCGCCGGCCCACCCTCGTGGGCGGAGCTTTTCGAACCCCGTGTTCTCGTTCGAGGCGTACCAGTTGACGCGCTCCCAGCCGCTCTTCTCACCGAACGCCGCGCCGAGCGCCAGGTGTCTCGCATACGCTGGCGAGACCTTCAGCGGACGGCCGGCGATGCGTTCGTGGTTCGGGTAGGCGATGTCGTAGTAGGTCGAATAGACCTCGTACGTCCTGGCGAGGGTGAACTGCCGGGAACGGTACTGCTGACCGAACCTACGGATGTCCATTTTCCACAGGTCCATCGGCGGCTCGCCGCCGACGATCCATTCGGCGATCACCTTGCCGTTGCCGCCGGCACCGGCGATGCCGTGGGCGCAGAAGCCGGCGGCGACGAAGAAGCCGGCGACCTCGCTCTCGCCGAGGATGAATTCGCCATCGGGCGTAAAGGCCTCCGGGCCGTTGATCAACAAGTGGACCTCGGCGTCTCCCACCGCCGGGACCAGCGTCTGCGCCGATTCTGTGAGCGGCAGGAAGCGGTCCCAGTCCGGTGTCAGGAGCGTGTTGTTGAAGTCGCGCGGGATGCGGCCGTCAGCGCACCATGGGTCGGGGTCACGTTCGTAACCACCCATGATCATCCCGCCGACTTCCTCGCGGAAGTACACCAGCCGGTCAGGGTCGCGCATTGTCGGCAGATCGGACGGGACGGTCTGCTTCGGCCGTGTGATCGCGTACTGGTGTGCCATCGGGATGAGCGGGACGTTGACACCGGCCATCTGACCGATCTCATAGGCGTACATGCCTCCGGCATTGACGACATACTCGCAGTCGATACGTCCCTGATCGGTCTCGACGTGAGTCACCCGGCGGCGTCCGTCGACATCGTCGACACCGATCGACGTGACGCGGGTCATCGTGTTGATCTCCGCCCCACCTGCGCGTGCGCCGGCGGCAAAGGCCATCGTCAGGTCACTCGGGTTGAGCCAGCCATCTGTCGGCAGCCACACCGCACCGAGGACGTCGGTCGGGTCGAACAGCCCGTGGAACTTCTCGTTCGCCTCGGCCGTCGATATCAGCTCGAGCGGCAGCCCGAACGTCTTCGCCCACCCGGCCTGGCGTCGAAGCTCCTCCAGACGTTCGGTTGTCGACGCCAAGCGCAGGCTGCCGACCTCGTGCCAGCCGGGGTCGTGGCCCGTTTCCTCACCGAGATGGCGGTACAGCTCGGCCCCGTACATCATCATGCTCGTCAAAGTCACCGAGCTGCGCAACTGGCCAACAAGTCCTGCAGAGTGGAATGTCGAACCGCTCGTCAACTGGTCACGTTCGAGCAGTACGACGTCGTTCCATCCGAGCTTCGTCAAGTGGTAGGCGATACTCGTTCCGCCGACCCCGCCACCGATGACCACGACCCGAGCAGTGTTGCGCATCCGCTGAGACTATTGATTGTGTGAGCAGTCGGTGAACTCGTCAGCTCTCGTTGTCGTCGTCGTTGTCGCTCCACGACTGGACCGGATCGGTCGCAGCAAGCAGCCAGGACTCGTACTCGGTTGCACCGACGAGTCGTTCGCAGTTTCCGAGTCGTTCCTCCGCGTAGGTGACGAAGTCCGTATCGAGTGTCGAGATCGCCTGCTGCACCACCGCCCACATGCCCTCACGAAACTCGCTCATGATCTTCATCAGCTGCAGTCGGGCCCATGCCGACTCGTTCGGCTGGCGACCGAGATACAGGCGGAGCAGGCGCTCGTCCGCAGCATCGTCGAGGCCGGCGTTGACACTGAGGTTGCCGAGGTCGAAGAATCGCTCGTTCATTCCGGCGTACTCGTAGTCGAGCAGCCAGACACGTTCGTCGGCGAACAGCACATTAGCCGGCAGCAGATCGTTGTGGCAGGCGACGAGCGGTTGCGGGGCAGTAGCGAACGCCGCCTCGATGCGATGCGACTGCTCGACCAATTCGCTGAAGATCGGCGGAACGGTGACGCCGTAGAGTGCGCCGTCGCGACCATGAGCTTCGACGATGCGATGGATGGCGAACGAGCTGTCGAGCGGACCACTGTCATGGAGGCGGCGGATG
>JAYTOR010000197.1:0-27642 GCA_043747685.1 Actinomycetota bacterium | reverse complement strand
TGGTCCAGGCAATCATCGGCTGTCTACTCGGCCTCGTCGTCGCTGTCGTTTCCCATCCGCTGACGCCCGCCGGCGGTGCCGCCTACATGGCGGCGTCGGTCGCCGGACTGCTCGTCAGCATCAGGTGGGGACTGTTCGGCTACGACGAAACCCTCGGAGCGGCGTGAGTCACGTTCTGGCTTGTGGACGAACTGCTCGGCCTTGCGATCATGCTCGTCGCCACCGCGTTGGCGTGGAGGACCCTTCAGACGCGGCGCAGGACCCTGCAATCGGTGGACTGACGCTGTGATAGGGGCCTGAGGCGCTGGCAGGTCGCCCCTCCGTCGCAACGGTCGACTCTGCCTCAGACAACGAGGAAGGTGATGCCGAGAATGCCGATCGCCGCGCCATAGAGACGTTCGAGCCGTGCGGGTTCGGTGCGCAGGGCAACCTTGGCGCCGAGGAACGACAGTGGGACAGATGTGCATGCGAGGACAGCGACGAGACCCCAATTGATATGGCCGAGCGAGGCATGCACGATCGTTCCCGGGATCGCCAGCACAGCGGAAACCATCAATGAATTGGCAAACGCCGATTTGATCGGCATCCGCAGGACGGCCACGTACAGCGGCGCGAGCAGGAAGCCGCCGCTGTTGGCGAGCAGACCAGAAGCCAGACCGACACTGATGGCGACTGCTGTCAGCAGCCACGCGCTGTTGCGGACAGGCATCGCCGGTTCGTTCGCAGCCCGCTTGTGGCTTAAAAGGAAACGCAGTCCCAGAGCGACGAGCAGGCCGTCGGTCACCTTGACCAGCACACCGCCGTCGATCCATCGCGTCGCCAACGCGCCGGCGACCGTCGCCGGGACCCCGAAGGCGATACTCCAACGGACGACCCGCCAGTCGGTCAGGTGCTCTCGCCGGTAAACGGAGCCGGCGGCCAACGTCGACGGGATCGTTGCCGGCAGCGGCGCAGCGACGGCGACGATCGCCGGGATGCCGATGGCGTGGAGCAGTGGGGTGGTGATCGCCGAACCACCCTTGCCGAACATTCCGCCGAGGAATCCGATGGCCACTCCGATCAGCGCGGTACCGAACAGTGTGTGCGGACCAAGCGAGAAGATCACGTCACCACTGTGGCGCTGCAGCGGGTCCAACGGGCCGGATTCAGGACAGGACGATGTGATCGGACCAATAGTCTGAGTCTATGGATCTGCGTCAACTGGAATACATCGTCGCCGTTGCGGATCACGGCGGGTTCACTCGCGCCGCTGCCGCCGTTCATGTCGCCCAGCCGTCGCTTTCGTACGGAATTCGAACCCTCGAGGCGGAACTCGGAGTCGAATTGTTCGCCAGGCTCGGCCGTTCGGTTCAGGTGACATCGGCCGGCGAGTTGGTCATCGATGCCGCCAGGAGAGTGCTCCGCGATATGGCGGATGTGAGCGTCGCCGCCTCAGCATCGTCTGGTGTGCAGGTCGGCCAATTGGAGATCGTCGCTTTGCCGACACTGGCGGTCGACCCGCTCGCCGGTCTCGTCGGCAGGTTCCGGACGAAGTATCCGGGCGTGACGATCCGTGTTCGTGAACCGGAGGACGCTGCGGACATCGACCGACAGATCGCATCGGGCAAAGCCGAACTGGGTCTCACCGATCTGACGACCGGCGGTGGCGGTCTGGTCCGCGTCGCACTGTTTCGGCAGGAAGTCCTCGCCGTCTGCCCACCGGGAACAGACCTTCCGGACGGCCCGATCACACCGGCGGCATTCGCGGCGATGCCGGTGATCGCGACACCTGTCGGCACCTCGACGAGGCGGCTGCTCGACCAGCTGATCGCTCGCGGTGGCGGGCAACCGAACATCGTCGTCGAGATCAACCAACGCGAGGCGATCATGCCATTGGTGCTCGCCGGCGCTGGATCGTCCCTGCTTCCAACCACACTCGCCAACGAAGCGGCAGCTCGCGGCGCGGTGGTGCGTTCGGTCAAGCCGGCGCTGACGAGGCGCCTGGGCCTGGTCCACCGACCTGGCCGCCTGTCACCGGCAGCTGCGGCGATGATCGTCCTCGCCAGAGCGCTTCGGTGATTCAGAATGCATGGCAGCCACATCGATGGCGATGCCCGAGAGCGACGGCGCAGTCGTGCGGCCCCGATCACCTGCTGGAGCCGGTTGTGGCGATCGTCGAGGTCCTTTCCTGAACGCAGGTTCGTGGAGACGGCAACGATGCCGATGACGTCGCCACGTTCGTCGAGGATTCGTGTCTTGGTCGTGACGTATCGGCCGCGTGATCCGTCCGGAGGCACGAATTCGGTGAAACGCGTGTTCGGTCGGTGCTCGACGCGGGTACTTGACTGGAGTCATGATCAATCCTCCGCGAAATGGTCGACCGACCAGCGTCTCATTGTCCGCTGACGGCGCCGGTGCCGTGCAGTTGGCCGCTTCACTGTTGCGGGCCTCGGCAGCGACGATGACTCGCCGAGAGCGCCGCCAGCAGCGTCGTCTGGCGACGGTCGTCGGGGACGCGTCGCTCCGCGAACTCACCTTTGCGATGACCGACGAGGTCCTCCGATTCACCGACGATAGGCGCGCTGCACGGCGACTGAGGTCGGTGGTCGCCGAACACGGTGTTCCGACGTCGATGGGTGCTGTCGATCGGCTCTCGCTAGCAGTCGGCGCGCGCCTCGCACCGCTCGTGCCGCGAGTCGTGATGCCGATGGTCCGATCGAGGCTGCTGCGCGAGGCCGACGGAGTCGTGCTGTCAGCAGACGATCCGGCGTTCGCTGACCATCTGCGACACAGGACCGAGCAGGGTTTCCGCCTCAATGTCAACGTGCTCGGTGAGGCGATCCTGTCCGATGCCGAAGCTGATGTACGTGTTGGCATGTTGCGTGAGCGCATTGGTAGATCTGACGTGCACTATGTGTCGCTGAAGATCTCGGCGATCTGCGCCAACCTCGACGTCTTCGCGTTCGATCATTCTCTCGACCGCATCTGCGAGCGCCTGCGGATGCTGTATCGAGACGCCGCGTCGTCGCATCCGACGACATTCCTCAACCTCGACATGGAGGAGTACCGCGATCTCCATCTGACCATCGCCGCAGTGCAACGGGTGCTGGACGAGGACGAGTTCGCCGTCACCGCTGCCGGCATCGTTCTGCAGGCCTACCTGCCGGATTCGCACGCCGCATGTGCCGAGTTGTGCGAATGGGCGCTTGCCAGGCACCAGCGCATTGGTGGCACGCTGAAGATCCGCATCGTCAAGGGTGCGAACCTGGCGATGGAACGTGTCGATGCAGAACTCCACGGCCTGGTGCAGGCACCGTACGGTTCGAAGGAAGAGGTCGACGCGAGTTTCAAACGGCTGATCACGGCGGCGCTCGACGAGCGCTATGTCGGCGCCGTACGGGTCGGAGTCGCCAGTCACAACTTGTTCGACGTCGCCTGGGCGTTGTCGCTCGGCGCCGGCGATCGCATCGATCTCGAGATGCTCGAGGGAATGGCCCCTGCGCAGTCGCGTGCGGTCCTCGACGTAGCGGGTGACCTCCTGCTCTATGCCCCCGTCGTCCGCAGCGATGATCTGCCGGCGAGTATCGCCTACCTGACGAGGCGCCTCGACGAGAACACTTCGCCTGACAACTTCCTGCGGGCACTGTTCACGCTGACACCTGGCTCGCCGGAGTGGGACGATCAACGCCGACGTTTCGAGCGGGCAGTCGCCGATCAGCCGACGATCGAAACGTCATCCCGACGACAGCAGAATCGCGCCGCCGGGACCGACGCGCCCCCAGCCGGCCGCTTCTCCAATGCCGGCGATACCGACTTCACGCAATCGCCGAATCGAGACTGGATTCGTCAGGCCCTCGATGCGTTCCAACCAGGCGAATTCCCGAGCATCGCCACCGTCGAGGAGATCGATCGGTTGCTCGCCGTCTCCGTCGCCGGCGGGCGCCGGTGGGCGTCGACGACGATTGCCGAGCGAAACGCGATCCTGATGAAGGCTGCTGATGAGATGGAGTCGGCTCGCGGCGAAACGCTTGCGCGAATGGCCTTCGAGACCGCCAAGACGATCCCGGAGGGCGATCCCGAGGTGTCAGAGGGAATCGACTTCGCCCGCTACTACGCGCACTGTGGGTCGACGATCGCCGAGCGGTCGCACGACGCCATGACCTTCACTCCGTTCGGAGTCGTGGTCGTCGCCTCGCCATGGAATTTCCCGTACGCCATCCCCGCTGGCGGTGTCTGTGCCGCCCTCGCTGCCGGCAACGCCGTCGTGCTCAAGCCGGCGCCGGAGGCCCGTGGCGTGGCATGGCTGCTCGTCAATCAGTTGTGGGCTGCCGGCGTTCCGGCAGATGTGCTGCAGTTCGTGTCGTGCCCAGACAACGAGGTCGGGCAGCGACTGATCACCCACGAGGATGTCGCAACAGTCGTGTTGACCGGCGCCTTCGATACGGCTGCGCGTTTCCTCGAATGGAAGCCGTCCATGCGGTTGCTCGCCGAGACGAGCGGCAAGAACGCGATGGTGATCACGGCCGCTGCGGACGAGGATGCGGCGATCCGTGATCTGGTGCGGTCTGCATTCGGGCACGCGGGCCAGAAGTGTTCGGCCGCCAGCCTGGCGATCCTCGAAGCCCCGGTCTACGACGATCAGCGGTTCCTCCAACGTCTTGCAGAAGCGGTCACGAGTCTTCGCGTCGGCGGGGCCGCTGCACCGGAGACGATGGTCGGACCGCTCATCGCAGCGCCTGGCGACAAGCTGCTGCGGGCATTGACGACACTAGATGACGGCGAACAATGGCTCGTCGAGCCGCGTTGCCTGGATGCCGGACAGGCGATCTGGTCGCCGGGCGTACGGCTCGGCGTGCAGCCCGGCAGCTGGTTCCACCGGAACGAGTGTTTCGGGCCGGTGCTCGGTGTGATGAGGGCCCTCGATCTCGATGACGCCATCGCCATCCAGAACGGTGGCGACTACGGCCTGACGGGTGGGCTGCAATCGCTCGACGAGCGCGAGGCAGAGCGCTGGCTCGCCGCAGTGGACGTCGGCAACGCCTATATCAACCGCCACATGACGGGTGCGATCGTCCAGCGCCAGCCGTTCGGGGGCTGGAAGCGCTCGTCCGTGGGCTGTGGCCCCAAGGCTGGTGGCCCGTTCTATGTCGAGGCGTTCGGCAGCTGGAGCACGACGAGGGCTGAGCCAGCAGCATCAGCGGCGCGACCTGTTCCCGAGTTCTCGGCAACGGATTTCTCGTTGACTGCAACGACCGCTGAGTTCACTGCTGCATGGAATGCATATTTCACGGCCGAGTTGGATCCCTCTGCACTGGCGTGTGAGCGCAACGTGCTGCGCTATCGCAGCCTCCGCCGTGTTGGTCTGCTGATCGGTACCGGCGTTGATCCGGTCGACGTCCAGCGTTTGCAGTGTGGTGCGCGTACGGCAGGTGTCGAGGTCATCGACGTATCTGCGGTCGAGATCATCGTGGCGCCCGTGGTGGGGGCGAACGTCGCCACTCCGGCCCGGTTCGAGATCGATGGAGTCGCAGACCTGATCGGACTCGATCGGGTGAGGGTGCTCGGTCGC
Organism: Actinomycetota bacterium; assembly: GCA_043747685.1. Lineage (GTDB taxonomy): Bacteria > Actinomycetota > Acidimicrobiia > Acidimicrobiales > Ilumatobacteraceae > JANXUF01. The sequence goes on along the minus strand of JAYTOR010000197.1, from coordinate 22,094 downwards.
ATCGACGACGATCTCCGCCGCAGCCTGCGCCGCCTCGGCCTCGACCTCGACCAGTCACCGGCGCAGCCGACGGCCGAACTCGAACTGCGCCATTGGGTTCGCGAGCAGTCGATCAGCTGGACGCAGCACCGCCACGGCCGCCTCCTCCACCCGTAGCCGATTAGGCGAGGATGTCCTTGGAGGTGAATCTCGCCCAGGCGGCGGCACCGAAGACCAGCACGTAGACCCCTTGCAGACCGATGTTGCGCACCACGCCTCCCCATTGGATGTGGGTACGCAGCAGGTCGCTGTAACTCAGCCAGTGGTTCGTCAACAGCCATGGATGGATGGCGGCGGTCTGCGGCAGCGCATCGAGCACACCGATGAGGATGAAGACGGCGAGTGTTCCGGCCATCGCCCCGACGGGCACGTCGGTGATCGTCGAGATGAACACGCCGATTGCTGCCAGTCCGAGCAGCGAGACGCCTATCAGGAATGCAGCCAGCGAGATCCTCAGCATCCCGGAGACGAGCGGTAGCGAGTCACCGGACAGCGTCGTGATCCGCCCGACCGGGAAGAGGATCACGCCGGCGACGAGGCCGGCGACGGCGACGGCGGCGGTGGCTGCGAGGCAGAACACGACGACCGTCGCGCCCTTGCTCGCCAGCAGCCGACCCCGGCCGGCAGGTCGCGTCAGCAGGTAGCGGAGCGTGCCGAGCCCGGCTTCACCGGAGATCGTGTCGCCGGCGACGACGGCCACGGCCATCGGCAGGAAGAACGGCAAGGTGACGGTGAGACCGGCGAGTACTGCGAAGACTCCGTTGTTCGTGACCTGTGACAGGAAGCCCGGACCATCTCCGCCTTCTGGACCGCCTGCGAAACGGACGACCAGCGTGATGGCGATCGGGACGAGCATCAGCGTCAGCAGGATCGCCTGCGTGCGGCGACGCCTGAACAGCGTCGACAGCTCATTGCGCCACATCGAAACCCTCCCCGGTCAGTGCGACGAAGGTGTCCTCGAGACTCGGTCGTTCGACGACGAATCGGCGCACGCCGACACCGCCCTCGACCAATCGTCGACAAACGTCTTCAGGACGGACGTCGCCGATGACGGAGGTGATCTGGTTCACTTCTGTCGTCGTCTTCAAACCGCTGGCGAAGAGGATCGCCTCAGCAGCCTGTACGTCGTCCGTGTCGACGCGCAGTACAGGTGAGGTCGCAGCCTGCAACTCGTTCAACGAACCCTGGGCGACGAGACGACCGGCGCTCATCACCGCCAGATGGGTGCAGACCTGTTCGATCTCGGCGAGCAGGTGACTCGACAGGAATACGGTCGTTCCGTCGGCAGCGAGTTCACGGATCAGGTGACGGATCTCACGAGTGCCCTGAGGATCCATCCCGTTCGTCGGCTCGTCGAGGATCAGCAACTGGCGCGGCCGCAGGAGCGCATTGGCCAGGCCGAGGCGCTGACGCATCCCGAGCGAGTAGGCCTTGAACCGTTTGTCGCCGGCGGCCGTCAGACCGACCCGCCCGAGGGCCTCCTCGATGCGCGCCTTGCGAGTCGACCGCTGACTATCGGGACCGCTGGCGTCGAATCGCCACAGGTTCTGACGCCCGCTCAACCACGGATAGCAAGCGGGGCCGTCGATCAGCGCACCGATCAGCGGCAACGCCTGATCGGACGCTGCCGGGATCGGCTGACCGAGCAGCCGGACGTCACCGGCATCAGGGGTCAGCAGGCCGAGCAGCATTCGAATCGTCGTGGTTTTGCCGGAGCCGTTGGGACCGAGGAAGCCGAAGACCGACCCGGTCGGCACGCTGAGTGCCAGTTCATCGACGACCTTCTGCTTGCCGAAGAACTTCGTCAGGCCTGAGGTTTCGATCGCCTGGTCGGCACCGGTAGTGGTGGGGGATTCGGACGGCCTGGTCAGCAGCGTGGTCATGCTGCAGCGGCTGCTGACTCCAGCACAGCGGGAGTCACGGCACCGACGACGATTCGTCCGTCGTCGAGGATCAACACGTTGATCAACGACGTCGACATCAGGTGTCCTGTCGTCGAACCGACGGTGATCGACGGCGAGTTCGAGAACAGCTGTTGGAACTGACGGCCGAGGCGCAGATTGGAGATGATCGCCATCGACGTCCAGTCGTTGCCGATGGTTTTGACGCTTGGCGGGTTTCCGCCTCCGGCGGCCGGGATGCCGTTGTCGTCGACCGACACAGAGGCTGACATGCCGCTCGTACCATCGGACGGCGTCGCAGCAGTGGTCGCCGGCACGAACGGTGCGCGGTTGCCACGGGGACCACGTGTGTGGAAGCTGCCGAGCGGCAACAATTGCGACGCGTTCGTGACCTCGGTCAGGTGGGCACCTGGTGGCACGGTGAAATCGAATGTCGACGCAGCCGGCTTGTCGAAGGACACGTCGGTGAAGGCGATGCTGATCGCCGGTGAGCTTGCACCTTTGGCCTCGACGCGCACGCCGAGCGGGATCCCGGTCGCCGCGTCGATGGAGATGACGCCGTCGGCGATCGTCGAACCAACGGACTTCGGCGAGACGACGAGTTCGTAGACAGGCCGCCCGGCGACGTAGCCGGGCGTGGTGACGGTGACCGACGTGGTCGAATCGATCGCTGCGACGAGTGCATCGGCTGCGGCGACGGGATCCATCGATCCGACCCCAGCGACCGCACCTCCCTTGCCGGGATCCGGCGAGCCGGAGAGCGCCGTTTCGGACAACGTCGCGTGCTGGACTGCTTGGGTTGCGCTGTCCCAGGACCACAGGTCGGTGCCGTTGCGGATCCAGTCGTTCTCCGCGCCTGGCGAATCGAGGGCCAGCCGTGCGTGTTCGGTTCCGTCGATCCAGAGGTGGGCGACGTGCGTGCCGGACAATAGGTCGAGGAACGTTGCGCTGCCGCCACCGCCTCCGAGTGAGCTGAGATCGGGGAGACCGAGATTCGTGCTCAACCTGATGTCGCCGGTCAGCGTGGTGACGTTGGCGTTCTTGACCTTACTGAGCAGTTGGCCGGGGGTCAGCGTCGGCAGTACGGGAACCGGATCTGCACCGACCGGCAAGACATGGGGAAGACTGGCAACGAGGGTGGTCCCGGCGATTGCGGCAACGGGAACAAGCCAACGCATGCGTCGGCGGGAGCGGCGTGTCATGGGCGTGACTGTATTGCACCGGCACTAAGAGGATCCTGAGAGTGCCGCTGCCCGCTTGCGTCGCCCCGTCCACCGCCGAGTACCGGCGGTCCAGGGGAGTACCGCTGGTTCGCTCAGCGACCCGCACGTACTCGCCTGTTCCGGACGTACTCGCTTGGGCCGGACGTACTCGGCGGTGCGAAGAACGGCGGGTGGGGGTGAGGGATGGGCGCGCGGGGTGGCAGCATCGGTGCTGACCGTGGCTCCGGCTGACGTCGTCGGCCGTCGCTGACGAGCCACCCGATCCAGGCGGGGCGCCAGTTTCAGCACCCTCCTGCACCTCATCGCTGGACCCATCCCCGAACTGCAGGTAGATGACGGCGAGGCGCGCGTAGCGGGCCGACCTGTGTAGCTGCGGCGCGAATCGGTGGCAGGCGTGGAACCAGCCGGCGGTGCACTGGTAGCCGTCTATCATAATAGGAATGCCTAACATATGAGCGCACGGTACTCAGCGGACGCCTTGCTTGCCGCTGCTCGGGGAGTGTTCGGCCAGTCAGGAGGCGACGGGCAGCCGAACGGTGAAAACGGCCCCCGGGTGGGCATCGGTGACCGACACTGTGCCGCCGTGGGCTGCAACGACCTCGGCAACGATCGCCAGGCCGAGGCCCGTTCCGCCGCCACGAGGAGAGCGGTCGGAGTCGAGGCGGACGAAACGTTGGAACACCCGCTCGCGATCGGCTGCCGCCACCCCTGGGCCGTCGTCGGTGACGTCGATGACCACCCAACGGCCGTGACGCGACACGGAGACGTCGACGGCGGTCGCAGCGTGGCGTTGCGCATTGGCGACGAGATTCTCCACGACCCGTTCGAGTTGCCCGGCGTCACCGGTGACATGGACCGCAGTGACTGCATGTGAACGGACGGGGACTCGCATGTCGACCTGGCTGGCGATTGCTGCGTCGATGATCGCGTGCAGTTCGACCTGTTCGTTGCGGCGTGTCGTCGGGTCTGCCTCTGCGCGGCCGAGCAGCAACAGGTCGTCGACCAGTCGGCCCATACGAGCGTTCTGATCGAGCACATCGGCGGCGACTTCGAGCCACGGCGTGCTGTTGGGATTGGCGAGCCCGATTTCCATCGCTGCGCGTATGTTGGCGACAGGGCTGCGCAGTTCGTGCGAGGCGTCGGCGATGAACCGACGCTGGCGTCCGTTGGCCTCGTCGAGGCGATCGAGCAGCGCGTTCAACGTCCTGGCGAGCCTGGCGATCTCGTCATCCGTCGGCGGCTCTGGTACGCGCCGTCCGCCGGTCGAGCGGTCGTAGCCGGCGACCTCGCGGCGCAGATCCTCGACCGGGCGAAGGGCGCGGCCGACGAGGATCCAGCCGAGCGTTGCCACGAGCAGCAGGAGAACGGGAATCCCGATCGCCAGGGCGATCTCGACCAGGCGTGTACTGCGCTCGGCCTGGGCGAGCGAGGTGGCGACGACGACCGTGACGTCGGCGCCCTCGACGTTCGCCGTGACGGCGTTCAACTGCCAGTGCTGGCGATGCTCCTTGAAGACGATGTAGGTGCTGCCTGTCGGCTCCCGCTTGGACGACGTCGGAACGAGTAGCGGCGGTTCACCCTCGAGCTCTCGACTCGCAGCGATGACAGCGCCGCGCGAGTCGACGACCTGGACCAGCGTCGGCCACGGCGCCGGCAGCGGCGGGATCGTCGAAGGCAGGACGCCGCTGCTGCTGGACAGCGTCACCACATCGGCGGCCCGCACCTTCGCCTCGCCTGCGATCGGCCGTTCGAGCGACGACCGGACGACAGAAATCAGCACGAAACCGGCGACGATGAGCACGATACCGACGGCGAGCGTCGCTGCGACGGCGATGCGCGTCCGCACCGACGCCTTCTTCAACGTCATCGTCAGGCGCGGGTCGGCGCCCGGTTTGCCACCGACCTGCTGGTCACGTGTCTCGTTCCCGGTCGTGCAACTCGTCCAACTGGCGCTGCAGGTCAGCGGCGCAGTTCTCGGCTACGACGCGTGCGGTTTCGGCTGCGGCACGTGCCTCGGAGGCCTCATGCAAACCGACACCAGCCAGTCGCGGCCAGATTCGCCCGTCTGGTTCGCGAACGACGAGGTCCCCGTCCTCGACGCTCACGCGAACGTCGCCGAGTGGGCTGACATAGCTTCTTGCCGGATCGGCGACGGCGAAGAGACCGCCGTCTTCGGTCCGCCGCCACACTTCGAGGACGGCCGTTTCCGGATCGAAAACCCAGCATTCCGGCACACCATAACGGTCGTAGAACATCCGCTTCTCGGTCGTCTCCCGCCAGGTGTTCGACGATGACATCAACTCGACCGCGAGTGCGATGCTGCCTCCGTACACCCACGACCGATAGTTCGGCAGATCGTCGTCCTTGTCGACGCCGAAAAAAATCGTGACGTCAGGCGCGACGACGATCTTCGGGTTTCCCTCGACCGGATAGCAGAAGAAGTCGCCGCCGACCAGAACATCCTGGCGATCGCTCAACACCCGCTCGAATCCGGCGACGAGCCGGCGGATGACCCTGGCCCGTTGCTGACCGTCGGCCATCGGCTTTGCGTCGCTCCCTGGATAGACGATGTCGTCGGCAGACGTAATCGTTGCGGACATCTCTTTCCTTCCGCTGCCGCAGTGCGGCAACTCGTGGGCATGACGGGCGCGAACGCCGATGGAGCCGAGCGTAGCAAAGCGGTGTAGCAAGGTTTCCGGAGGCGGTTTCAGAGGCGACGTTCGGAGACGGCTTTCAGCATCGCCGGCGTGTCGCTACACGTCCCACACGAGCGGTAGCGAAACGAGGGCGATCTGACTTCCGAGCTCCATCAGCGGTTCGTCGACCCCCAGCCGATAGTGGGGGATCGCTCGATGCCATTCCTCCAGTGCGACGATCATCTCGGCGCGGGCTAGGTGCGAACCGACACAGCGGTGTTCGCTCGCCCCGAAAGCCATATGGCGATTCGGACTGCGGTCGATGATCACCTTGTCGGCATCGGGAAATTCGCGAGGATCTCGCGTCGCCGACGGCAGATTCAGGAAGAGCATGTCGTCCTTCTTCATCGGACAGCCGTGGAATTCGATGTCCTGCGTCAACTTCCGCGCCATGCCGACGATCGGGTAGGCGCGCAGAATCTCTTCGACGGCATTCGGAATCAGATTCGGGTCATCGATGATCCGCTGACGATCCTCGGGGTGCGTTGCGAAGTGATAGATGCACCAGCCGAACTGACCCTTGAGGGTGTCGAGGCTGCCGAGCGTCAACGTGACGAGCGTGTCGATGATCTCGTCGTCGGCAAACGGATGTCCGTCGATCGTCGCCTCTGTCATGTGGGTGACGAAATCGACGTCGGGGTCGAGTGGGTTGGCGTGGCGATCGGCGAGCAGCACGGTCCAGAACGCAGCGATGTCCGCCCACGCCCCCATCATCCTGGCGACGTGGTCAGGGGAGCCCGAACGGGCGCCAGACATCCTGCGCACACATGCAACGAGGAAGGCAGCGTGTTCCAGCGGCAGGCCCATCGACGTCAGGAAGACGCGCACAGGGAAGTGGTCGCCGAAGGAGTTGACGTAGTCGGTATGGCCGTCGGCGGCGAACTCCTGCAACGTCGTCGCTGCGCATTCACGCAGTTGCGGGCCGAGCGCCGCAACGGCGGGCGGGGAGAACCAACGGTTGAGCGGCTTGCGGTATTTCATGTGCTGTGGGGGGTCGACGAACGATGGAAGGAATCGGTACGCCGGATTCGGGTCGGTGGCGACAATCGAATGATTGGAGAACACGGCAGGGTTCTGTGAGGCCTCACGGATCTCCTCGGCGCGGGTGAGCACCCAGTAGCCGTTTCCGTAGGTGTTCCAATAGACAGGGAATTCCTCACGCAGTCGATCGTTCTGCTCCCAGTGCGCCCCGACGGGCGTCACGAGCGAGGTCAGATTGACCTCGACCGACGGATACTCGTTCATCGGTAGATCCTCCTTCGGCGAACCAGCAGCCGGCTGCCGTCCGCTTCATCCAGTGAGCGTCACCCCAGGTTCATGATGATGAATATCATGACGCATCGTCGCTGCAATGCTCGGGCCGGACGGCGAAGCGCTGTCACTTCGGTACGGGTACCGGCGCGCTCAGGCGGTACCCGGCACCGCGAACCGTCTGCAACAGCGCGACCTCGAACGGCGTATCGATCTTGCGGCGCAGGTAGCCGATGTAGACCTCGACGACGTTGGTGTCCGGCTCCCTCGCCTGATCCCAGACATGTTCGACGAGTTCGATCTTGCTGACGACGCGTCCGGACTGGACCGCCAGGTACTCGAGCACAGCGAACTCACGAGCGGTCAGTTCGATCTCGACTCCGGCTCGCCAGCAGCGTTTCGCAGACGGATCGATGCGTAGGTCGCCGACGGTCAGCAGTGGATCGGCGATGCCGGCGGACCGGCGAATCAGCGCACGCATCCTCGCAAGCAGCACGGGATACGAGAATGGCTTGGCGAGGTAGTCGTCGGCACCCGAGTCCAGCGCCTCCGCTTGATCCCACTCTCCGTCCTTCGCGGTCAGCATCAGCACCGGGACCGTGCTGCCCGACTTGCGGAGATCGGTCACGACGAGATAGCCGTTTCGTCGCGGCAACATGATGTCGAGGAGCACGATGTCGAAGTCGTCCTGCTGTGCCTGGAACAGCCCATCCTCGCCGTTGTCGGCCACTGCGACGGCGTATCCCTCCGCCTCCAGCCCGCGGCGCAGCGAGGCAGCCATCGACGGATCGTCCTCGACTATCAGTGCACGCATCCACCACTAACATTACGTCGTGGCTCGACTCTGTGAACGTCCCGGATGTTCCGTCGCCGCTGCTGTCGGCTACGGCTTCGATGCCCGGCGCCACCTGGTCTTCCTTTCGATCCTCTATTCACAGGAGGGCACGGCGATCCGCGGGGGAGCGTTGTGCGAGCACCACGCCAACTCGTTGACCCCGCCGTTGGGCTGGTGGCTCGACGACCTCCGCGAGAGCCAACCGCGTCTGTTCCGCCAGCAGCCGCCGCCGGAACACCCAGTCGCGAAGCCACGCCCGAGGCACCAGCGGCCGGCGTCGCGTCAGCACGTCGACTCCACAGAGGAGTTGCCGTTCGAGATCATGGCCGCCGACCCCCTCCCGACAGCAGGGCTCGACCAGCCTGCCGGCGATCGAGCCGGTGGACCGGCTGCTGCGCTCCCGTGGATCCCGGTTTTCGATCGCCGCGACGACTTGAACGGATTGCTGTCGGCACGTACCCCGCTGTTGGCAAAGGCCTTCGGCACCGAGCCGTTTGTCGACGGTCGTCCTCAAGCCTCCAGCGAATGATCGCAGTTCGGCTTGGCATACTCAGCATGTGGACATCAGTGCTGTGCTCGTCGCCGAATGCCCGCCGGCGACGCTGTATCGCTGGGTCCACGACCTCGCCGACTACCCGGTATGGCTCGATCTCGTGCACCGAGCTGCGCCAGACCAGACGGCAGCGGACTCGGCACCGGCGTGGATGGTCGAACTGCGGGCACGGGTTGGTCCGTTCGCCCGTTCGAAGCGCCTGCGGATGGTTCGTACAGACGGTGTCGACGGGAAACTCGTGCGTTTCGAACGACGGGAATTGGACGGCCACACTCACTCGTCGTGGGTGCTGCAGGCCGAACTGACGGCAGTGACGACGTTGGCGGCGACGGCGACGGAGACGGCGACGGCGACGACAGCGAGTACGACGTTGACGATGTCGTTGCACTATGGCGGCGGTTTGTGGACAGGCGCGGTCCTCGAACGGGTATTGCACGAGCAGATCAACCGGGGGCATGACTCGCTGAAGGCGCTCGTCGAACAACCGACCAGCACCGCCTGAACTGCTGGTCCAGCACGGTGTCGGCACAGCATCCGAGTGTCCAGGCACCCGTAGCCGTCGCCACCGCACTCCGGTGCGGCGTCCACACTCGGGTGCAGCCACACTCGGGCACCTCGCTGCTATCGGAGTGGCTGCCCGCTGCCGGCGTAGGCGCTGAGGCGGCCGTTCGGCCGACGTTCGAGGTCGAGCTGCAGGCCGAAGCAGGCGCTCAGCGATTCGCTGGTCAACACCTTGGCGATCGGCCCAGACGCCTGTATGAGGCCGTCGCGGAGCAACACTGCGTGAGTCATGCCGGGAGGGATCTCGTCGACATGGTGGGTGACCAACACCAACGCCGGCCCGTCGGGGTTGTCCGCCATCTCCTTCAGCGCGCCGACGAGTTGTTCTCGCCCTCCGAGATCGAGCCTGGCACTCGGCTCGTCGAGTAGCACCACGTTCGGGGCGTTCATCAACGAACGGGCCAGCAGCACACGCTGTTGTTCGCCGGATGACATCGTCCCGAACGACCGATCGGCGAAGTGACCGACGCCCATCTGTTCGAGGCACAGGACGGCCCGCTGACGATCGGCGTCGTCGTACCGATGCCACCACGGTTCGAGCGCTGCGTTCTTGGCTGTCATGACAATATCGGCGGCGATGAGATCGTTTCGTAACTCTCCGGCGAGTGCCGCCGAGACGTAGCCGATACGGCGCCTGAGAGAACGCACGTCAGCCATACCGAGTTGCTCCCCCAAGACGCGCACCGTCCCGCCGCTGGGGTGCAGCATCAGTGCGGCGATACGGACCATGCTCGTCTTGCCGGACCCGTTGGAACCCAACACGACCCACCGCTCGCCCGAGCTGACCTTCCAATTGACGTCGTCGAGAATCACTCGCTCGTCCCGGACCAGCCGCACCGCACGCAACTGGATGACGGCAGGCACGCGAACGACGGAAGGCATGTTGACGACGGCAGGCATGTCGACGGCGGCAGGTGCAGGGACGACCGGTGGCATCGGTGACATGGAGGTTGGACGGTAGCGGCTCAGGACAGCCTGTAGCCAGACCGCAACCCGGATGACACCACCGTGGACGTCTAGGCCAGTACGATTCCGACTCGTCGTGCATGTATTCACAAGCATTCATCGGTCGCTGGGCCGGCGACTTGTCGCCGTCGCTCTGATTGGCGCGGCCATCGCAATGGCACCGAGCAGTGCCGCCCACGCCGAGGACCAGAGCGACATCGACAAGGCCGTTGCCGAAGTGACTGCTGCGCACGACCGGGCGAACCAGGCGGCGGCAGCATGGGGAACGGCTCAATCCGAACTCGATCAGGCCAATCAGGACGCCGTCGAACTCACCTCCCAGGTCGAGGCAGTGCAACAGCAGGTTTCGACGCTGCAACGCGGTGTTCAACAACTTGCCCTGCAGCAGTTCGCCGCCGGCGACACTTCCACCAACCTGCTGCTCAGCGATCTCAAAGGCGTCACCGATCAGGTTGAAATCAGCGCGCTGACCGGTCTGCTGACCGACACCAACCTCAGCGCCATCGATCAGTTCCAGGTGTCGAAACAGCTGCTGGAAGTCAAGCAGGCGGCGCTCACCGCTAAGGCGCGCCAGATTCAACTGAAGCAGGCGTCGCTGGAAGCGGCGCAGTCAGCGGCACGGGCCGACATCGACACATGGACGGAAATCCAGAACAAGGCGTTGCAGGACCAGGCCATCGCCAAGGCGCTTGCGCAGCAGCAAGCTGCTGAAAAGGCGGCGATCAAAGCAGCTGCGCAGAAAGCGGCTGCCGACGCTGCTGCGCAGAAGGCGGCAGCTGCAGCTGCCGCAAGCGTCTCGGCTGGCGCGCCCGCAGCCGCCGGGCCGGCAGCGGCGGCCACACCAGTGGCGGTCACCGGCGGCGGAAACGGCAGCGCGAACGTCAACGGCGGATGCATCGGCGATTGCGGCTACATCGACACGAGCATTATCTGCCCGGTCGGTGGGCCCTCCGCGTTCAGCGATACGTGGGGAGCGCCGCGTTCAGGAGGCCGCAGGCATCAGGGCGTCGACATGCTCGGCGCACGCGGCACCCCGATTCTCGCTGTCGTCGACGGCATCGCCAAAGACGAAACCAACGGCCTCGGTGGTAACGCCGTCAACTTCACCGGCAGCAACGGCAACGGGTACTACTACGCCCACTTCGACAGCTGGGCGAAAAATGGTGTCGTGAAGCGGGGTGACGTGATCGGGTATATGGGCGACACGGGCGACGCCAAAGGCAGCGTGCACCTCCACTTCGAGATACACCCGGGCAACGGTGCAGCCGTCAACCCTTTCCCCTCCGTCAAATTCGCCTGCGGCTAGTCTCGCCGGGCTCTCCGTCACTCGGTCGCTCGCTCGTTCCTCGCTTCGCTTCCTCCGTTCCGTTGAGTGCTTGTTGGAGCGGCTTCGCCGCGCTCTCTTTGACGGCGGCCAGTAAGCTGGCCCTGCCGCCGGACGAAGGGGCTACCGCCCCCTCGAACTCTCCGCCGGGGTCGTCTTGTTGTATCGTCTTGCTACCGCTTCGCCCTTCGCGTCTTGCTGTCGTTTGTTGCTGGCTGGCGGTTTTCAGCGGCGGGTCGAGCCCAGGGTGACGGGTTGGCCTGCGGCCAGTTGGCCGCAGGCTGCTTCGATGTCCGTGCCGCGATTTTGCCGGACGGTGGCGTTGACGCCGAGTGACTCGAGCTGGTGACAGAAGTCGTGGACACGGGTGAGCGGCGTACCCTTGGTTGGCCAGCCCGGCGTCGGGTTCAATGGAATGATGTTGACGTGCGCATGCAATGGCAGACCGCGGCAGAGTCGTGACAGTTCTACGGCGTCGGATTGGCGATCGTTGACGCCGTCGATCAGTGCCCACTCGAACGACAGCCTCCGGTTCTTCTTGGCGAGGTATTCTGCGCACGCCTGCATCAGCACGTCGAGCGGGTAGCGCCTGTTGATCGGCACCAGTTCGCTGCGCAGTTCGTCGTTGGCGGCATGCAGGGAGACGGCAAGATTGACGGGGAGGGGCCGGTCGGCGAGCTTACGGATACCCGGAACGAGCCCGACTGTCGAAATCGTCAGGTGTCGAGCGGAGAGGCCGACCGCACTGTGGAGGCGCTCGACGGCACCCCACACCGCTTCCTCGTTGGCGAGCGGCTCGCCCATGCCCATGAAGACGACGTTCGACACACGGCGGTCCGCCAACCTTGCCTGGCGTGAGGCGAGGATCACCTGTTCGACGATCTCGCCGACGGTCAACTGCCTGGTGAAACCTGCCTGTCCGGTTGCGCAGAATCCGCAAGCCATCGCGCAGCCGGCCTGTGTGCTGACGCAGACGGTCGCCCGATCGCGATAGAGCATCAGCACCGACTCGATCTGCGCACCCCCTTCGAGGCGCCACAGGAACTTGACGGTCTCACCACCGGGCGTCGACTGCCGTGCGACTTCCGTCAGCGATGTCGGTAGTACTTCGTCGAGCCTGGCGCGCAACGCCGCCGGCAGACCGGTGATCGCCGTTGGTTCTGCGAGGTGTTCGTACAGCCCGCTCCACAGTTGGTCGAGCCGGTAGCGCGGCTGATCAGCGAGCAGCTCACCGAGCGCTGCCCGGTCGTGGTCGTATCTGCCTGCCATACAGTCCAGGCTAACGGCGACGGCCATTGGGGCGAGGCCGTCCCGAGTCACCGGATCTCGCATCGGCTCCGACTTCTCGTGACTCGGGACCGTGAGAGAGGTGGCGGTCAGCTGATCAGGCCGAGTTCTCCGGCGAGGCGCTCGTACTCGGTGATGCGTTGGCGGACAACGTCGAGGCTCGCCGTCCAGAAGGAGACGTCGGTGACGTCGATGCCGAACTGCGACCCGAGTTGCTCGGCCGTGGCCATCCCGCAGCGCGACAGCAGGTCGTCGTAGCCGAGACGGAACTGTCGCGGATCGTTGCCGAATTGTTGGTAGAGGCCGAGACCGAACAGTGCTCCGAAGGTATACGGCCAGTTGTAGAAGCTGCTGCCGTAATAATGCGGCTTGACCGCCCACATATACGGGTGGGCGGTGGTCTGGTCGAGGCCGTCGCCATAGGCCGCGAGTTGTGCTTCGACCATCATCTCCGAGAACTCTTCGACGCCGATCTTTGATTTCGCCCGCCGCTCGTAGACGGCGGATTCGAACAGGAATCGACTGTGGATGTCGACGACGATCTGGTTCGTGCCGATGAGATCGACGTCGAGCAACGCCAGGCGCGCCGCACCACTGACGCGTTGCAGCCCTGCTTCGACGACGAGTGTCTCGCAGAAGATGCTTGCGGTTTCGGCAAGTGCCATCGGCAACTGCTTCTGCAGCATCGTACGTTCGGCCAATTGTGTGTTGTGATAGGCGTGGCCGAGTTCGTGCGCGAGTGTCTGCACGCTGTCCATCGAATCGCGCCAATTGAGCAGTACCAGTGAACGGTCCTCGACGAAGGACGCGCAGAAGGCCCCACCGACCTTGCCGTCACGAGCTTCGGCATCGATCCAATGCTCCGCCAGTGCACGGCCGGGAAGTCTGCCGAGCTGGTCGCTGTAGCTGGTGAAGGCGTCGGTGACGATGCCGACACCGGTGTCGAAGTCGATCGCACCCTGCTCGATCGGCAGCGGAGCGACGAGGTCCCACCATGCCAGCGCGCCGGCATGGCCGTGTGCCGCCGATTTGATGCGCATCCATCGGCGAAAATCGGGAAGGCTGGAAACGACGGCAGACTGCATTGCTTCGAAGGTCGGGCGGCTGATCGAGTTTGCGTACAGCGAGGCGTCGAGGTGATGCTCCCAGTTGCGGCGGCGGTTGACGATGACGGCATCGCCCTTGATGGCGTTCAACGCCGCGGCACATGGCACGGCGACCGTCGGCCACGTTTGCATCTCGGCGCGATAGGCGGCTTGGCGCATGTCGGGATCGCGATGGTTGCCGAGACCACGGACCGACGCCATCGGCATCGTCTCGCTCATGCCGTCTCCGAGTATGACTGTTGCCGACAGCTGCGAGGTGATGTCCGCATGCAGACTCACCCACGAGCTGCGGCCCGTCGTCGACAACTCCGAGTACAGTGCTTCCTCAGGTTCGCTCATTTGATGCGCTGCGCGGGCAGCGAGACGGTTCAATGGGAAGCGGTGGTCGTCGGCCTGGGGACTTGCGGCGGCCAATCCGTCGACGCCGAGCGCGTTGACCCAGTTGGCGAGTCTCGTCTCGAGCGGGCTGAGCGAGGCGTCGAGCGCATGCAGGCGGCTGCTCAACGCTTGCGCTGCGCTGTCGCGAGTGTTCGCAGCGACGGTGGTTTCGACGCAGGTGAACAGCCGCATCAGCGTCTCGTTGGTGCGGTTCATCTCCGGTAGCGCCCGTTCGATGGCCTCGACGTCGGCGGGCGTCACCGGCCGCGGTTCGATCGCCTCGATCCCGAGTTCGTCGAAGAGGCCGAGCGTGCGGGTGATATCGGCCTCGAGGCCTTCGAAATCGCCGACGAACGCCCGCCCGTCGAGCGAGTCGTAGATGTCGGCGAAGGACCAACGGGGGAGCGTCTCTTCGGTGGAGGCCGGTTCGTGCAGCGCAGTCATCGCTGCAGTGTGGCAGCAATCGAGCCGATCGACTCCTGGTCAGGCGCACGCAGATCCGGATACATTGTCCACACCGATGTTGACCAATTCGCGCGAGCACTACACAGCTGAACGAGATCGCATTCGGACAGCACACCTGCTGCCGCGTGACCAACGACCGGCCCCCGCAGCGCGCGGCGTGCATCACGTCGCGCTGCTGTCGTTCGATGTCGAGGCGACGGTCCGCTTTTACCAGGACATCCTTGAGTTCCCGCTCACCGACATGTTCGAGAACCGCGACTATCCCGGTTCGACGCACTTCTTCTTCGACATCGGCAACGGCAACGCGCTCGCCTTCTTCGACATGCCTGGTCTCGACCTCGGGCCATACGCCGAGGTGCTCGGAGGGTTGCATCATCTCGCCATCTCCGTCGAACCGGAGAGGTGGCAACTCCTCAAGGACAAGCTCGACGCTGCCTCGATCGACTACGCGCACATCGACGGGACTTCGATCTACTTCTTCGATCCCGACGGCGCCCGCCTCGAACTGATCAGCGATCCGCTCGGCGAGATGTACGGCCACGTCGTCATCTGAGCCCGGCGTCGCTGCTCGGAACTCTGCGGTGGACGGCGACGTCGACCAATCAGGAAAATCGACCTGGCACAGTCGTCACGTACGCCACATCGTGCCGGGAGACGCGCAGACCGAGTGATTCGTACAGGTGGATTGCCTTGACGTTGTCGTCGTCGACATAGAGCATCGCCGTTCCTGCCCCACGAGCGGTGATGTGCCGGTATCCGGCAACTGCCAGCGACCGGCCGAGGCCAACGCCGGCACAATCCGGATCGACCCCGATCACATAGATCTCGCCGAGCGGTCCTGCGCCGGAGCCCGTACGTGGGTGCAGCTTCATCCAGCAGAAGCCGGCGAGGCGGCCGTCGAGTTCGTGGAGCAGTAGATCCTCGGCGGCGAACCACGGCTCGCGCAGCCGGGTATGCAACGTGGCGAGCGTCCAGCTGCCCTGCTCGTGATGGCTGGCGAAGGCTCGATTGTTGACCGAGAGCCAGGCATCGTCGTCCTGACCGACGACGAACGGCCGGGTGACGAACGGCCGGGTAAGGAACGGCCGGGTAAGGAACGGCGCTGTGACGGATGATTCGGCATCGGCGACGACGGAGGCGTCGAGCGGGAGTGGACACCGCATCTCCAGCAGGGTTCGAGTTGGTGTCATCCCGAATGTTCGTGCCAAGTCCTCGTCGGCGGACGTGGCACTGGGTGCCCACCACGTGACCTCTCCGCCGCCGGAATCAGCGATCGCCGAGAACAGACTGCCGAACAACGCCGTGGAGATGGATTCCCGGTCGGCCGGCTGCACGCCGCCGTCGATCACCGCACCGATCGTGCAGCCGTGCGGCGAGCGTGATACCTGGCCGTACCCGACGAGCGCCCCCGTGCCATCCTTGGCGATGGTGGCGACGAACCCGTCGCCACCCCGATGACGGAATTGGACCATCAATTCGTCATTGAGCCTTGTCTCCGTCATTCCGTCGACGGTCCCGTCCTCGCCGGTGCCATTGTCGGACCGCCGAGAGCCGCCGACGAGGCGATCGAGCATCTCGGACTCAGCGGGGAGCTCATCCGTCGTCTCGATCTGCCACACGGCAGTGACGGTATCGCCGACCGATTCGTTCCGACGGTCGACAGTTACCATGAGGCGGATGGGAACGCCACGGACGCAGAAGGGCAGAGCGAAAGCGATCTCGTTGCTCCTGGCGGAGCTCTATCCGGATGCGCTCTGCGAACTGGACCATCGCAATCCGTTCGAGTTGCTCACAGCGACGATCCTGTCGGCGCAGACCACGGACGTCCGCGTCAACATGGTGACGCCGCAGCTCTTCGGGCGATTTCCCGATCCGATCTCGCTCGCACGTGCCGATCCCGGCGAGGTCGAGGAGATCATTCGCTCGACGGGCTTCTATCAGGCCAAGACCCGCAGTGTCATCGGCATGGCGCAGGCGCTGCTCGAGCGGTTCGACGGCGAAGTACCGACCGCGCTCGAGGATCTCGTGACACTGCCCGGTGTCGGACGCAAGACCGCCAATGTCGTTCGTTCGGTCGCCTTCCGCCTGCCGGGACTCCCGGTCGACACGCATGTCGGGCGGCTCTCGCGCCGTCTCGGACTGACGGTCGAGGAGGACGCCGTCAAGGTCGAGACGGAACTCGGCACGCTGCTCCCGAAGGCCGAATGGGGCGATTTCAGTCTGCGGCTGATCCTTCACGGCCGCAGGGTCTGTGCCGCCAAGAAGCCGTTGTGCTCCGAATGCCTGCTCGAACCGTTGTGTCCCTCATCGCAGTTGCCGACGCGACTGGAGCGGCGACCGACACCGCGTCAAGTTGCAGTTGCGTGAATTCTCCGGCGGTGTATGATGATGTCACCAACCAGGTTCCCGCCACCTGGTTTGCGGGCGAATGCCGGGACCGCCGCCTGGCTTCGCTACGGTGAGACGGCTTCCCTCGGGGAGCCGTCTCCCACCGTCACGGCCAACCGTGGGCGGCGGATCGATGGTACGGCTGATCCGGCTTGACCGGGCACTAGCGCACCGTGCGTGACAGTCGCTCGGCGCGTGCCAGTTGGCGGCTGGCCGACAACAGCGCCCGCTCGACCTCGTAGAGCACCAGCACGATGTGCTCGTGATTCGCTCCGGAGAGGTTGCCGGTCAAGGCACCGACCCGGTCGCGCAATGTGTCGGAGGCGATGCTGAGCGATGCGAGTTCGGCGGTCAGTGTCTGCGACATCGGCTCAGTCTGGCGGCCAGTCACGGAGAACGGCACGGGGCGTCGCAAACACGTGCATCGGACGGCGGGGCCGATATCGCCGGTCGATGCACGCTCGGAATCCGAGATCGCCCGCATAGTCTCGGTCGCGTGCGCATCCCGATTCGTGACGACCTCCGAGCGATGGAGGGCTACCACTCGGCCCAGGTGTCGGTCAGGGTCAGGCTGAACACCAACGAGTCACCTACAGCGCCGCCAGACGCATGGCGCGACGCCTACGCCGCTGAGATCTCCCGGATCGACTGGCATCGATACCCTGACAGAGCGGCAACGGCACTGCGCGAAGCGATCGGCGAATCACATCACGTCGACGCGGCACAGGTGTTCGTGGCAAACGGCTCGAACGAGGTGTTGCAGACGTTGCTCCTGACATTTGCGGGGGCCGGTCGCACCGTCGCGACCTTCGAGCCGACCTATCAACTCCACAGTCATCTCGCCAGGATCAGCGGAGCGACCGTGGTCGAGGGAGAGCGTGCCGATGATTTCAGGCTCGATCTGGCGGAGGTCGATCGGGTCATCGACAGCGCTCAGCCCGTGATCACGTTCCTCTGCTCGCCCAACAATCCCACCGGCATGGTCGAGCCGGCGGAGAATGTTGATCACCTCCTCGATCGGGCACCAGGGCTGGTCGTCGTCGATGAGGCGTACGGGCAATTCGCCGACTGGTCGGCGCTCGAGCTGCTGGACGAGGAACTGCCGTTGGTCGTCACCAGAACCTTTTCCAAGACATGGTCGATGGCGGCGGCGCGCCTCGGCTATCTCGTCGGTCCGTCGTGGTTGGTGTCGGAACTCGAGAAGGTCGTGCTGCCGTATCACCTCGATACCGCCAAGCAGCACGCCGGTCGCCTGGCGCTGCGGTTCACCGCCGAGATGGACGAACGAGTCAGACAGATCGTCGGCGAGCGCGAACGCATCGCCGCCGCGCTGGCCGCGCTGGCGGTACAGGTCTGGCCGAGTGGTGCCAACTTCATTCTCTTTCGCCCACTTGCGATCGAAGGTCATGACGTCTGGCGGCAACTCGTCGACCGCAGCATTCTGATCCGTGACTGTTCCGGCTGGCCACGGCTCGAAGGGTGCCTGCGAGTCACCGTCGGAACGCATGACGAAAACGACGAGTTCCTCGCAGCGCTGCAGGCGATACTTTCGTCATGAATACAGGCAGGCAGCGGGTTGCCACGCGCTCACGAGCAACGAAGGAAACGTCGATCGAACTGTCGATCGATCTCGATGGATCGGGTGTCACCGACATTTCCACCGGCGTTCCCTTCTACGACCACATGCTGGACCAGCTCGGACGTCACGGCGGGTTCGACTTGACGATCAAAGCCGTCGGCGATCTGCAGATCGACACCCATCACACGGTCGAAGACGTCGCCATCGTCCTAGGCGAAGCGTTCCGCGAGGCACTCGGGTCGAAAGCAGGCGTCCGTCGGTTCGCCAGCGGTCGGTATCCGCTCGACGAAGCGCTCGTCGATGTTGCCCTCGATCTTTCCGGCCGTCCCTATGTCGTCTGGGATGTGAAGCTGCCGGAGGCGATCCCGCTCGGCAGTCCGGCGTTCGACCCGTCGTTGGCCGAGCACGCCGTTGCATCGTTCGCAACTGCAGCGGCGATCACACTGCATGTCTCGCTCGTTCGCGGGACGAACGTCCATCACATCATCGAAGCGACCTTCAAGGGCGTGGCGCGCGCACTTCGTGATGCGGTCAGGGTCGAGAACGATTCCATCCCCTCCACCAAAGGCGTGCTGTGACCGAGACCCTCCCAGCACAGCCGGATCGACGCCCGCTGGTTGCCGTCCTCGACTATGGCATCGGGAATCTGCGATCAGCGGAGCGGGCATTGGAGCATTGCGGCGCTGACGCCAGATTGACGAACGATCCGGGTCTGATCGCCGCCGCCGATTCCGTCGTGCTGCCCGGCGTCGGGAACTTCGGTGCATGTATGCGTTCGTTACATGCTGCTGGTCTCACCGATCTCACGGTTGCCGCAGCTGGCGACGGCCGCCCATTCCTCGGCATCTGCGTCGGGATGCAGATGCTCTTCGGCATGAGCGATGAAGCGCCATCCGAGCCGGGACTCGGCATCATTCCGGGTGCGATCCGATGGATACCAGCCGGTGTCAAGCGCCCGCAGATGCAGTGGAATCAGCTGTCGATCGCCCCCGCACACCAGGGTGACCCGATGTTCACAGGTCTCGGTAGTTCGCCGTGGCTGTACTTCGTGCATTCGCTGCACGGCGTGCCGGAGGATCCCGCTGACATCGCCGCGACGGTCGAATACGGATCGACGTTGAATGCAGCGTTCCGTCGTGATTCCGTCTTCGCGACGCAGTTCCATCCGGAGAAATCGGCAGCTGCCGGACTGCAGTTGTTGACGAACTTCGTCGGCGTATCCCGGCTGGTGAACGCAGATGGCTGATTCGACGCAGGCGTCTCGGAGCGGGCGCGCGATGTCAGGCGCGGTTGAGCTGTTCCCGGCGATCGATCTGCGTGGTGGCCGTGCCGTCCGCCTATCGCAGGGTGACTACCGCCGCGAACAGATCTACGGAGACGACCCGGTGGCGATTGCCTGCGGCTTCGCAGCATCCGGTGCAACGTGGATCCATGTCGTCGACCTCGATGCTGCACGCGACGGCAACCCGGTCAATCGGCCCGTCGTCGCCACGATCGCCGCCGCGGTGGCGGGCCAGGCTGTCGTGCAGGCCGGCGGCGGCGTCCGAACGGTCGAAGACGCCGCTGAGTTGGCCGGCCTCGGCGTCGCCCGCGTTGTCATGGGGTCAGCAGCGGTTCGGAATCCGTCCATCGTCGACGACGTCGCAACGCTCGTTGCTGTTGCCGTCGGTCTCGACCATCGAGGGGGGGACCTGGCCGTCAGCGGATGGACGGAATCGTCAGGCGTGCAGCTGGTCGACGCCCTCCGACGATTCCCGGCCGCTGCGACGTTCGTGATCACCGACATCAGCAGGGACGGCATGCTCGTCGGTCCAGACGTCGACGGGTTGCGTCAGGCCGGATTGGATTCTCCGATTCCGGTGATCGCCAGTGGGGGGGTTTCGACCCTCGATGACATACGCGCGCTCGCATCGCTTGGCGGCATCGGCGGGGTGATCGTCGGCAAGGCGCTGTACGAACAGCGTTTCACGGTGGCCGAGGCGTTGGCGGCGCTTGCCGGACCATCCGCAACTTCGCTGTAACCCTCGACTCCAGCCGAGGATCGAGACCTCGTTCTGCGTCGAACGGTCGCGCTACAGGTACAGCCCGGTCGAACCCTCGATACGGCTTGCGGCGACCGCGTGGAGGTCGCGTTCACGCAACATGATGTAATCCTCACCCTGGACCTCGACCTCGAAGCGGTCGTCCGGGCTGAACAGTACGTTGTCGCCGGCTTCAGCAGCGCGGACGCTCTGCCCGAGGGCCACGACCTCCGCCCAGACGAGCCGCTTGGCAACCTGTGCAGTGGCCGGGATGACGATGCCGCCGGAGGAACGTCGCTCGCCGTCCTCCTTGGAAATCTTCACCAGCAGACGATCGTTCAGCATCTTGATCGGGAGTTTCGCCTGGCTGCTCACGGCCACAACGGTATCTGCGTTCGCTCGCTATCGAGATCGCACGCCCGAGTTCGCGATTCGCCTGGGCGGCAACGAGACGACGCGCTGTTGTATCGAGCAGTCTCTACGTATTGTTGAACGTGAATCAGCACTCTCCGCGATATTCCAGACTGGTCGTTCTCTGCGTTCGGGTATCTTTCGGCATGCAGTGGTCATCAGCTATCCTCTCCGTTACTGTCCACCACGCAGGGTGATCATTAGCGAGACGTTGATGGATGGTGCATCGATCGAGCAGGACACGACGGTACATGAACCACGCGCCAACGGTACACCGACTGCCTCGACGGGGGTGTGAGCAGCGCAGGGTGCGGCAGTGTCCCGATTGTCGGCACCGTCACACAGGTGACCTTCTCGATGGGGCTCGATTGGGCCCCGCTGGTCCACCATTGACGAACGCCTGCCCGACGACGACCCTGACGGCCGCCGGACCTGGCGCAAGCGCATCGATGACGTGCACGGCGACGTACATCTCCACAGCAGCAGACTTCAACACCGGTCTGATCAAGAACACGGCGGTCGCCACCGGTACACCACCGACAGGTCCGCCGATCACCTCACCGCCGTCCACCGTCACCGGGACGCCGCCGACGTCACCGTCGATCACGATCGTCAAAACGGCAGTCCAGTCGATCATCACGGTGGTCGGCCAGGTCGTGAACTACAAGTTCGTCGTCACCAACACGGGCAACGTCACGCTGACGAACGTCGCCATCGGCGATACCTTCACATTGCCTGCAGGCCCGGCGCTGACCATCAGTTGCCCGACGACGACGTTGACGGCGGCAGGTACCGGCGCGACCTCGACGATGACGTGCACCGCTGCCTACACGTCGACCGACGCCGACTTCAACCACGGTTCGATCACCAACGCAGCCATCGCCACTGGCACGCCACCCGTTGGCGAGCCGGTCACCCCGCCTCCTTCCCACGTCACGATCATCACGATCATCACCACGCTGTCGCCGACGGAGTTGCCGCCAACCGGCCTGAGCAACCTGCGGAACGGGTTGATCACCGGTGTGCTGACGATGCTCCTCGGTGCTGGACTCGTGCTCGTCGCCCGCCGTCGCCGGTTGATCTGAGCCACCCGCTGGATCGATGTCGTTC
>JAYTOR010000196.1:0-3173 GCA_043747685.1 Actinomycetota bacterium | reverse complement strand
TTCGGCGGGATCCCGTTGATCTATATGGGAGACGAGCTCGGCATCGGTAACGACGAGGACTATGCCGATGACGTTCTGCACGCTGACGATTCGCGTTGGATTCATCGACCGCGGATGGACTGGAGCTGCGCATCCCGAAGACACACGGACGGCAGCGTCGAACAGCGGGTGTTCGAGTCGTTCCAGCGCCTGATGTCGGCTCGCAAAGGTGCGCCTGCACTATCGACGGGGGGCCGTACATACATAGCCGCGTACGATGACCCGGCGATCCTCGGGTGGGTACGCGAACACGACGTCCACGGGCGCCTGCTCGGTGTCGCCAACGTTGCAGCGCGCCACGCCCGCCTCCCGTTCGAGGCGCTGGCGTGGTGTGGCATCGAGGAGGCAACCGATCTGCTCGGATGGCGTGACATCCGGCGCGACGGCAACGAGCTCGTGGTGGCACCGTACGGCGTTGCCTGGTTCACGGATGCACGGACATCGACGTTGCAACCCCCGCCGGTCGGTTCGGCTCGTACCGTTTGAGCGGGCTCAGCCGAGCTGCCGTCGCCGATCGACCTCGGCCAGCAGGCTGGTGATCAACTGCGAGAGGTCGTCGGCCAGCGCCGTAAGCAGCACGTCGCCGGCTTCGGCGCTGGCACCGATCGGGTCGCCGAGTACGCCGTTCGGGCTGAGGTCGATCACTGGTCGACAACGCAGTACGTCGATCGATCCCGTCCATCCAGTTGCTGCGAGTTCCGAACGAACGAGCGCCGGTTCGATCGCCAGCATCATCGAGGTCTCCGACACACCAGCGTGGAAGTCCGCAGAGCCATCGGCATTCGTGTACGACGGAGACCAGCAACGAACGTTTCGGCCCTCGTCGACCAGGACGGCCACGGCCCGCTCGACAGCGAGGACGTTGCCGCCGTGCCCGTTGACGAAGACGATGCCGGACGCCCAGTCGGCGGAGTGACCCAACTCGACGAGCACGCTGGTCAACACCTCGGCGTTGAGTGACAGCAGACCGGCGAATCCGTGGTGTTCCCAGCTGGCACCGAAATGCAACGCCGGAGCGACGACAGCCTTCGTATGACGTCGTACCGCCATGGTCGCAACGGCGATGGCTATTCGCGAGTCCGTGTCCAGCGGCAGGTGAGGACCGTGTTGCTCGCAGGATCCGAGTGGGATGAGCAGTACCTCGTCCCCGTCGAAATCCGGCCAGGCGCAGTCGCCGAGCAGCACAGCCGATCGGCGATCAGCGGTCGCCGGTCCGGAGTCTGCCGGCAGATTGCTCACCTGCCCACCTGCTCTCCTGCCCACCCGCTCAACGAGTCGAGGCGTCAGCGGCAGGACCAGATTCGCCATTCAGGTAACCCCATACCGTGAGCGCCTCGACGATTCGTCGAGCGGCCATCTGCGGATCGAGGACAACGGTCTCACCGTGGGTCGAGCGTTCTTCGGCGCTCGTCAGCGCGTGCAGCCGGGCGAGCGGATTGTCCCCAACGGGCGGTGCCAGTTGCCGGGCTCTCGGACGGTACGGCGACATTGTCGTCGCTCGTGCTACGTGATCGATGGAGCGGGTTGGCGTGTGCACTTCGATCTGCTTCGCCTTCGACGCCAGTACACCGGAGAGCGGCGCTCTGCGTAGCCTCGCCGTCGATCCCTCGACGGAGATGACGCCGCTGTCGTGGAGGCGGAGCCGTTCTCGACGGCCACCATCGAGACGGCGGAGTACCTCGACATCGGTCCCATCAGCGAGATCGATCCCGACGGCTCCGAGCGCCATCGCCAGACCGAGCATCGCCGCCAGGAACGCAGGGACCGATCCGCTGCCGCGGTCGAGTGAGTAGTCCCCGCAGACGATGAAGGAGACATCTGCCGCGCCGGGAGACTGGAGTGCCGAGGCGATCGCGGCGGCGACATCGACACTGTCGATCGAAGTCGAACTGTCGACACGAAGGAGCCGGTCCGCTCCGGCAGCGGCGGCTTCACGCAATGCCTTCGAGGCTTCGTCTGGGCCCACGGCGATCACCGTCACCGTCTCCGAACGAGCGGCGCCGAGTCGCAGCGCCCATTCGAGCGCGGCCTGGTCTGCGGCTGAGGTCCCCCCGAATCGCTGATCCGCAGCGTTGTGATCGGCACTGTCGGCATCGGCAACACCGAGAGCAACCCATTTCTGGCAGGTGACGATCACGGCTCGGACCGCCCTGCGGCCAGTCCCCGGACGCTCATGTCCGCCGGAAGACGACGCCGTGGCCGCCATCGGGGTAGGTCCAGGTGATCGCACCTTCGACGTTGCAGACCATGTAGCAGGTACCACATTCGAAGCACTGCTCGTAGTTGAAGACGATGCCTCCGTCCGAGGTCGGCACGAAGAGGTTTGCCGGACAGGCGACGACGCAAGCCTTCGTCGTGCAGCCGTGGCAGGAATCGCCGTCGACGGTGATGTGGGCGCGTTCGTGGACGTCGAAATGGACGGTCGACATGCGGTCCTCGAAGGAGATCTCCGGCCATCGATTCATCCGAATCCTCGCATCGCTGTCCATGTGTCCTTGGCGAGATCGCGCCAACGGATTCCGGCACGTCTGCGCTCCTGCGTGAGGATCCGCCTGATGCCGGGCTTCGGTCGCGGGTTGTCGACGCCGAACATCCGCTCGACGATATTGGCGACCATCTGCGGGTACTCCTGCTGCAGCCGATCACCGAGCACGAGATGCGGTATGTGGCGCAACTTGGCGTGGTCCTTGAGGACGAAGGTGCGCTCCAAACGCTGGCGATATCCCGCCAGACCGGCCGCCGACGTATCGTCGCTGCGTAGCGCATCGGCGGCGGCGTCGCCGGCATACATTCCGCTGGCCAGTGCGAAGTTGACGCCTTCGAGCCAGATCCCGGCGGCAAGACAGAGGCCGGCGGCGTCACCGGCGATCAGTAGTCCGTCGCCCGCGAGCGTCGGAATCATGTCGTAGCCGGCCTCGGGAATGAGATGTGCAGAATATTCCTTGACCTCGCCACCTTCGACGAGCGGAGCAATGGACGGATGCGCTTTGAGGTTGGCGATGATCTCCTCGGGTCGTTGCCGTTGGGCGCCGAGCTTGGAGAGTTTGAGCACGACACCGACGCCGATGGTGTCGAGGTTCGTGTAGATGAAACCGCCGCCGTTGACCTCGCCGGTGCAGCCGATGATCTCGATG
>JAYTOR010000195.1:0-3297 GCA_043747685.1 Actinomycetota bacterium | reverse complement strand
GCGGCCGACCGCGAGCGCTCGGCGACGGAAAGTCGACTAGTTGACTCGGGATTGCCGCGGTAGAGTGACGACGCTACGAAAGGTCGGACGTGATGCCGTCATCGGTTTCTGAAGTGAGCACAGCCTCTGTTTCTGGAACGAGCGCAGCGCCTGGAACGAGCGCAGCCAACGGCTCGGACGCCGCACGATCGGGTCCGTATGCCTCGCCGGTCGACGTCGAGCGTTTCGGCGAATATCGGGTGCGCCGCGATCCCGGCGACGAACGACCGATGTACCGCTTCGAGGGGCGCATCAGTACCGACGGTTCGACACCGTTCGCTGCCGAGGCCGGCAGATACCACATCTACTCCGGGTGGTTCTGCCCCTGGGCGCAACGCGTGACGATCGCCCACGCTCTCGCCGGACTCGACGAAGTCGTCAGCGTGTCCTATGTCAACGGTCGCAGAGATGCCAGGGGATGGGCGTTTCGCGAGCAGTACGGCCCCGATCCGGTCAACGGATTCACGCTCCTACGTGATGCTTACGACGCGACCGAGCCGGACTTCGACGGTCACGTATCGGTGCCGACGCTGTGGGACCGCACGACGGGCACGGTCGCCAGCAACCAGTTCAAGACGATCGGCATCGATCTCGCCACACAGTTCGGTGCACTGGCGACACCACTGATCGAAACCTATCCCGTACATCTGGCCGCCGAAATCGAGGAACTCGACAGCTGGATCGGGCCTGGCGTCAACTGGGGCGTCTATCCGGCCGCAGCTCGTGCGCCAAGCGGTGCCGCCGCGCGATCGACGTTGCTCGATGCTTTCGCCGAACTCGAGCAGCGGTTGTCGTCGAGCCGGTTCCTGCTCGGCGAACAGGTGACAGAGGCCGACATCCGCCTGTACGTCACCCTTGCCCGCTATGACCTCGGGGCCAACGCCGACCGTACGATCAACGCCGGTCTCGCCGAGTTCCCGAACCTGTGGGCCTACGCCCGGGACCTGTACTCGATCCCGGCGTTCCACGACACCACGGACTTCACGACGTACGCAGCCGTTGCCGCCTGGAATGCCCCGGCCCGTCGTGGCAAGGACGTCAGCAACATGCTCAGCAGGTCGCTCAGTAAGGCTGGGGTCTGATGGGTGCAGCCCCACTGCATCTTGCGGTCGCCCTCGACGGCACGGGATTCCATCCGGCTTCGTGGCGCGATCCGTCAGCGCGGCCCGACGAACTGTTCACACCCGGCTACTGGGCGGATCAGGCGAAGGCGGCCGAGCGGGCGATGCTCGACTTCATCACCATCGAGGATTCATTCGGTCTGCAGTCGTCGAAATTCAGTGGTCCGGACGGGCGCACGAACCAGGTCCGCGGCCGCCTCGACGCCGTCTTGATCGCCTCGCTCGTCGCCCCGCACACGGCGCATCTCGGTCTCGTGCCGACCGCCAACACCACCCACACCGAACCGTTCCATCTGGCCTCTGCATTGTCGACGCTCGACTACGTCAGCAGTGGTAGGGCCGGATGGCGCCCGCAGGTGTCGTCGCGGCTCGATGAAGCGGCACACGTCGGACGTCGGCAGTTTCCGACCGTCAACCGCCGTAACCGTGACGATCCTGCAGCCGCCGCGCTCGTCGGCGATCTGTTCGAGGAAGCCACGGACGCCGTCGAAGTCGTCCGTCGGTTGTGGGACAGTTGGGAGGACGATGCGATCATCAAGGATCAGTCCACCGGTCGATTCATCGATCGCGACAAGCTGCACTACGTCGATTTCGAAGGCCGGTTCTTCAACGTCAAGGGCCCGTCGATCGTGCCGCGGCCACCGCAGGGCAACCCGCTGATCGCCGCGCTCGCCCACTCGCGAGTGCCGTGGGAATTTGCCGCCAGCTCGGCCGACGTCGTTTTCGTTACCCCGAGTGACACAGCGGACGTACCGGAGTGGGTCGATGGCATCCGCACAGCAGAACGCACTGTCGAACGATCGGGCACGCCGCTGAAGATCTTCGCCGACCTCGTCGTCTTCGTCGACGGCGATGCGTCGATCGCCGAGGATCGCAAGGCATGGCTCGACGAACTCGACGGTTGGCCGATGCGTTCCGACGCGGCGATCTTCACCGGTACAGCCGTCGAGTTGGCTGATCAGTTGATCTCCTGGCAGGCGCACGGCCTGGACGGTTTTCGTTTGCGACCTGGTGTCGTCTGCCACGACCTCGATGCCATCGCCGACCGCCTCGTTCCAGAACTGCAGCGGCGCGGAGCGTTCCGGACGGCGTATGAGAATGGCACGCTGCGAGAGCGTCTCGGTCTCGGTCGACTGCCGAGCAGGTACGCATCGGCGGCGGCATCGGCAAGCATCCAGGCCAATGGATCGATCGGAGATATCGGATGAGAACTCCTCCGCTCAAACAGGTCATCCTCGCCGCCTATTTCCCCGGCGTCAACAACACCACCGTGTGGAGCGATCCAAGGTCGAAGAGCCAGATCGAATTCAGCTCGTTCGTCCATCTCGCCAAGACGGCGGAGCGCGGCAAACTCGACTTCTTCTTTCTTGCGGAGGGCCTGCGCCTGCGCGAGCAGGGTGGCAAGATCCACGATCTCGACACCGTCGGACGTCCGGACACGTTGACCGTGCTCGCCGCACTCGCCGGCGTCACCACGCACCTCGGCCTTGCCGGAACGCTCAATGCGACCTACCACGAGCCGTACGAGATGGCGCGCCAACTGGCGACGCTCGATCATCTGTCCAACGGCCGCGCCGCATGGAACGTGGTGACCTCCTCGGACGCTTTCACTGGTGAGAACTTCCGGCGCGGCGGATTCCTCGACTATGCCGATCGCTACGTGCGCGCCGGTGAGTTCATCGAAACAGCACGACAGCTCTGGGATTCGTGGGCGGCGGACGAGATCGTCGCCGACAAGGAGAGCGGGACATTCGTTCGCCACGGCCTGCCAGGCTCCTTCGCCCATCACGGTGCTCAGTTCGACATCGCCGGGCAATTCAACGTGCCGCAAAGCCCGCAGGTCCACCCCGTGATCCTGCAGGCGGGTGACAGCGACGGTGGCCGAGAGCTCGCCGCCCAGACCGCCGACGCGATCTTCAGCCGCCACTCGATCCTCGGTCCAGCGCGGAAGTTCTACGCCGACGCCAAGGGCCGCCTCGCCAAGTACGGACGCGAATGGGACGACATGAAGATCCTGCCCGGCGTGTCGTTCGTGCTCGGCGACACCCAGCAGGACGCCGAGGAACAGGCGCACCTCGTCCGCCGCCAGCAGGTCAGCCCACAGACGGCGATCCTGCTGCTCGAACAGGTGTGGAAC
>JAYTOR010000194.1:0-3628 GCA_043747685.1 Actinomycetota bacterium | reverse complement strand
GAGACTGCGGCAGAGCTGCTCTTCACGGGTGAGGTGATCGACGCACAGCGGGCCAAGGAGATCGGTCTCGTCGGACGGGTCGTGCCGCACGACGTGTTGATCCCGGTGGCGTTGTCGATCGCCCAGCGGATCGCCTCCAACCCGCCGCTCGCTGTGCAGCGCATCAAGGCAGGCCTGCGTGAGGCGCTCGATCCGGACTGGAACCAGCTCGGGGCATGGGTCAGCAGCAATCTTGCCGAGCTGTTCACGACCGACGATCACCGTGAAGGGGCGAAGGCATTCCTCGAAAAGCGCATGCCGGTGTTCAGAGGAAGCTGATCTCGCGCAGGCTGCGACTGGCCCCGCAGCGATGCCGGTGCCGGTGAGCCACGCGTCTCGTCGATCGAGCCGCTAGGAAGGACTCATGGATACTGCAGACTCATCAGCAACGACGGTGATGCCGGCCGTGTTCTTCGGCCACGGCAGCCCGATGAACGCGCTCGAGACGAACCGCTACACCGAGTCGTGGCGGACCTTTGGTGCGAGTATTCCCAGGCCGAGGGCGATCCTGGTGATCTCCGCTCACTGGTACATCAATGCGACGGCGGTGACGGCGATGGCCGCCCCGCGCACGATCCACGACTTCTATGGATTTCCGCAGGAGCTCTCCGACAAGCAGTACCCGGCCGCTGGTTCGGCGGAACTCGCCGAGGAGGTCGCCGAGCTCGCCAAACCGACCTGGGTCGGTATGGACAACGACAGCTGGGGTCTCGATCACGGCACCTGGTCCGTACTCGCCCACGTTTATCCGGAAGCTGACATTCCCGTCGTACAGTTGGCGATCAACGCCGAGAAACCGTTCGACTATCACCTCGAACTGGGTGCGACGCTGTCGGCGCTGCGTCACAGCGGTGTGCTGATCGTCGGCAGCGGCAACATCGTCCACAACCTCGGCAGACTCGACTGGTCCCGCCCTGAGGCGGCCTTCGACTGGGCGCAACGTTTCAACGAGTCGGCGAAGTCGATCCTCACATCGAACCCCGCGGACGCGCCATCGCTCGCCACGCATCCCGATTTCCGCGCTGCCGTCCCGACTCCCGACCACTTCATCCCGATGCTCTACCTCGCAGGAGTCGCGTCAGCATCGAACGAGCCGGCGCAGGTGCTCGTCGACGGCTACGCAATGGGTTCGCTCTCGATGACCTCCTACACCATCGGCACCCGAGTGCGGTAGCCGCACCCGGGTGTCGTGGCGACTGCTACGGGTGTCAGCACACTCGGGTGCTGCGATGACACTCGGGCGAACGAGCGGGGGAGACGCCCTAGCCGGCGGCGCGCTTGCGTGGGTCGGCGGGCGCGGCGTGGGCGAGAACGACGGCGTCGGAGACGACCGTCGCCATGCGGATGACGTCCTCGACCGCTGATCCCAGCGCGTCGATAAACGGCTGTTGCGAACGATCCGTCGCCCATTCGATGTTCTCGCGGCCGGCTCGGCCCTCGTCCGACAGTGTGCCCTCCGCAGTCATCCAGCCACGTGCCTGCAGGTTGGCGACGGCGAGAGCGATCCGTTCCTTGGTGAAGCCTCGTGTCGAAGAGTATTCGCCGACCGGGTACTCCAGCCAGACCTCCGTCAAGATGTTCATCTCGACCGGGTCGAGACCGGCTGCGACACATGCCGCCAGGTGACCGTCGCCACGATGCTCGCGGACGAGTTCCGCTGCCCGCCACAGACGGCCGTGCGGATCGGGCGGAACCGCCAACGCCCGCAGCGCGCCGAACAGTGGACGAGCCGTGACGTCGAGGTCTCCGAGTGCTGCCAGCAACTGCAACCCGAGCGCCTTGATGTCCTGCACATCGACGCCTGCTGTTGCATGTGCCAGGCCGGCAGCAGCACCGGTCGAGCGTGCCGCAAGGACCGCATCGCGTGACGAGACCAGTCGCGCCCGCTCGTAGCATGCGCCGAGCAGTCCGGCCTCGAAGACGCCGAAGGCAGCGACGACGACCGGCGCCGAGACGTCCGCACCGAGCGACGCAGCGCGGCCCCATACGTAGGCGTCGAAGAAGTCGTGGCCGAGTGCATTGGCGCTGTCAGCTGCCGATCGAGACCACCAGCCGATCGTGGCGGTCGCCTCGACGGCGTCGCGCAGACGCCGTGCCGGCGAGGTCGGCAGGACCGGAGTTGGCGCAGGCGAATACGTCAGGAAGTGGGCGGCGATCTCTTCGTAATCCATGCGTCATCCTCGCACGGGTGCGATCGGTGAACAGCAGCGATAGGAACGAACGGGTGACCGATGTACCGAGCGAACCGGCGTTGCGGTATGACCAACGCCCTGACGACGAAACTCCAGTGACGACGACCGCTCTGCCGCCGACGCCGACCCGCGATCGCAACATCGTGGCAACTGCCTGGATCGAGGCACCGGTCGAGTTGTTGGTGCTCGGTGACGACCTGCCGGGCCAGCCCGTTGCGACCTACAAACGGCGTATCGGTCCGTGGCTACTGTGGCGCTCGGGCCCCGCTGCCGGGGGGGACGCCAGATACTGGGCTGCCGATGCCGGCGAACTCGGCCGGCAAGCGACGTTCCGCCTGTTCCCAGACGGCAATGGCGACGGATTCGGCCCGAGCGGCAACCACCACACCCGTTTCCGCGCCTGGAAGGAAGACCTCCTCGGCCGCACGACCCCGCTCCGCTGACCGAGAGACCGAGAGACCGATACTGCTGGTCGAGAGTCAGTCGTCTGCGAGCAGGCCGACGGCACCTTCGCTGACCAGCGCGGCGATGTCGTCGTCGGATCGGCCGAATTCGTGGAGGATCTCGGCGGTGTGCTCTCCGAGCTTCGGGGCGATCCAGCGTGGCGACCACGGCGTACCGCCGAAGTCCGCCGGGGTGGCGATCATCGTGGTGCTGCCGAACTCGTCCGGCACCTCGACCAGGCCGCCCGCGTGGCGCAACTGCGGGTCGTTGAGGATCTCTTCCGCTGAGTTCACGGGTGCCCAGAACATGTCGGGCTCCCCGGCAAACACATCTGCCCATTCGTCCAGCGTTTTCTTGGCGAACTCGGCATCGAGCAGGGCGATCAGTTCTCTGGCGTTGTGTGCGCGCGAGCGTGCTGTGGCGAACCGCTCGTCTGCGAGCCATTCGGTGCGGCCGATCGAGCGGGCGATCGGCGGCCAGTGCCGATCGCCTTCGAGTCCGACGATCCAGAAACGGCGACCGTCGCCGGCGGTGTAGTTGTTGATGCAGACGTTGAGCATCGTCTCGCGATTGCCGATCTCGGGATGCTGCCCCCACCCGAGGACGAGGTTGAGGTCGAACCCGATCGTGTACACCCCCTGCCGCAGCAGCGACGACGAAACGAGTTGGCCCTGGCCCGTTCGTTCACGCGAGAACAGGGCGGCGGAGATCGCTCCGGCGAACTGTACGCCCGTCGAATGATCACCCATTCCACCGCGCTGGAACGGGAGTTTTGCACCATCAGGTGTCAGCAGATGGGCGATGCCCGAACGCGCCCAGAAGGCGGCGATGTCGTAGGCGGCACGGTCGGCGTCTGGACCCTCGAGGCCGTAGCCGGTGATATGCCCGTAGATCAGGCGCGGGTTGCGCTCGAGCAGTGTCGCTGCGCCGAGGCCCGCGCGCGCCAACGCACC